>JAJDGO010000034.1 GCA_030265685.1 Bacteroidales bacterium OttesenSCG-928-M11 | reverse complement strand
CAATCTGGGAATGATAGATACGAATAAGTGTGTAATCGTTTTTAAGTTCATTTTAGGTGCATTTATATAGTTGTAATCGTGTGTTGCGTCGCTTGTTGATCCTTTCGAAAGAGTTGAGAAAGAAGCGCAACGTCTTGCGCTTTTTTACCTTTCTGCATGGCATCGGATTAGGGATACCATCTCTTTAATGTTTTCACTTGGCAACGTCTCACCATTTGTAATTTTAATCTCTTGCTTTCAGAGCGGGCGCTTTTCCAAGCCTACCGTCTGAAGAAAACGCTTAAACTCCCGGCCAAAAATAAAGTTCAGGCGGATGTCCATTAATTTCTCAGGCGTAGCATCCTCCGGATCCTCTGATCCATGACTGCGAATGCTGATACGCGTGTGACCCATAGAGCCGAAACTAACAGTATGTCCGAGCGAAACATATTCTTCCAATTTCTCGTAAGCCATAGCCATAGCCAACTCGATCTCCTGTGGATTGATGGTCGTGTTTCTACACGCCCATTTCAGAACATCGGCAAAGTCGATAATACCACGACTTGTAGCTTGCAAGTAATACAAGGGAGCGTCTTGAGGTTTTTGTGGATTCCGGCGTGGAACCACTGTATACCATATAGACATAGTCAATTGGTTTTTAATTAAATAAATAAGTATTAAGATTCCGGCGAAAAACCGGCACGAAGAGGTATTGCACGCCGAAGGGCGTACAAGTAAAGACCCGGGACGGTGTGCACATGACGCCCCCTTGAGTCGTATACGATGCGGAAAAAATAATGATTCCCCATCGGTCGCGACCCTTTCATTTTTTGCAAAAAATACAAATAAACCGCATAGGAAACCTAGCAGTTCAATATCTCGAAAATGATTTGTTAATAAGGATTTATATACGCGCGCGCGTAAGAGAAAAAGTTTAATTACGCCAGGTGCGCGTCTCTCTCTCTCTCTCTCTCTCTCTCTCTCTCTAACATAATATGCGAGTCATGCAAATCTAAAGTGTTAAATTTGCAAGAAAAAGAGCAAGTATGTAATGTTGTTGTTATGTGCATAACTCTCGTACCAATTCGGTATCGGCGGCAAAGGTAATACTTTTTTTCAAAAAAGCAAATCAGTGGAAAGTAGAAAGTGGGAAAAGTGGAAAGTATAAAGTTAAAAGTGGAAAGTTTGAAATCCCGTCCTTTTTACTTTTTACTTTATAACTTTGTACTTTATACTTTGTAACTTTGTACTTTATACTTTATTCTTTGTACTTTATTCTTTCTTAAAATAGAAGGTTCCGCCGCCTTGTTTTAGTATCATTGTTTTTTCTTCCGGATTAAATTCCAGTTCGATACCTCCTTGAAGGAACTTGAATATATGTTCGGAGGTAGCCTCAAGAGGGAATGCTTGTTGCCCGGTGCCTTGCCCTTCCAGAGCATTGCCATTCTTTCTAATAAATAACTGGATCGGCAACTGACTGCTCGAATAGACTCCGGTATATTTGTCTAAATCTTCGGGATTAAGATTGATGACTTGGAAATTGGGGACATCGAACGGTAGATCATAAATACAGCTTAAAACAGCGATATGAATATCATTCAAGGTATAATTCGATCCGTTTGAAGTAATAGCATACGAGACTTTGTCTTCGGGAATGTATATAAGCATCGAACTAAAGCCATCGATTCCTCCGCTATGTCCGTATCCTTTTTTTGCGTAAAACGGTACAGCAAATAGTCCCATTCCATAATTATCTTTTATGGTTTGCATTATAGATAAGCTTTCTGTCGAAACTAACTTTCCATCAAAAAGGGCATCGGCAAAAGTATTAAGGTCGTACGGAGTAGAGACGATACCTCCTGCCCCTAATGTAATAGAAGCGCTTGTTTTTTGTTCTATTCTCCATCGATCGAAGTATTTATACGACTGACATTCGTTGTTCGGATCGCCGGCCGTATTTTTCTTCCTTAAATATGTATTCTTAAGCGACAAGGGTTTTGTTATCTTATCGGAGAGTATTTCGGCATAAGATTTCTTATAAACGGACTCAAGGATGTAAGAAAGCAGTACATAGTTGGAATTACTATACAGAGCTTTACTATCCGGCTCGAAGTCACTGCCTCCGTTGGCAATTATCTCGAGCATTTGTTCTTTTGTTTTGTTTTGGGTTTGCCAATTAGTGAAGTCTCCGTTTGATGTAAAGTTATGAATCCCGCTTCGATGACCGAGCAAATGAGCAATTGTTATCTTCTCTGCATTTTCTATCGACGGGAAATAAGTATCGATAGTTTCCGACAGAGATAGCTTTCCGGCCTCAACCGCTTGAAATATCATAACCGCAGTAAAGGTTTTAGATATGGAACCTATGCTGTATTCTGTTTTATTATCGGCTTTAATATCATTGTCTACATCTGCAAAACCGACCGATTTTGTGTAAATCTCGGAACCGTTTCGGAATACGGATACACTGCCCATGTATTTATTATTGTCTCCTAAGGATTGAAAGTACTGATCTAATTTAGAACTATTGATAGCTTGTGCCGAAACTAAGGCGTTGCAACAAATCAGGATGAGGGATAATATAAGAATACGCATTGTTTTACTATTATATTTTGAGCAAAGGTAAAAAAAAGTTTGAAATAGATTAGACTTCCCGAACAAAAAACAGGCACCTCGATCGAAGTGCCTGTTTCTTATTTATGTTTCTATACTAATCAATCATTAGCATGACCTGCAGAACCAAGAACGCTTACACATTTGTGTTTGTAAAGTTTCTTCAATTCTTCGCGAGCTGGTCCAAGATACTGACGAGGATCGAACCATTCCGGATGTTCGTTAAATGTTTTACGGATAGCAGCAGTCATTGCCAATCGACCGTCCGAATCAATATTGATTTTACATACGGCTGATTTTGAAGCGCGACGTAATTCTTCTTCCGGAATACCGATTGCATCTTTCAATTTACCTCCGTTAGCATTGATAATCTCAACATATTCTTGAGGAACTGAAGAAGATCCGTGAAGTACGATTGGGAAACCAGGAATTACTTTTTCTATTTCTTCCAAGATGTCGAAACGCAATGGAGGAGGAACTAAGATTCCTTGTTCGTTACGAGTACATTGATCCGGTTTGAATTTATTTGCTCCGTGAGATGTACCAATAGAGATTGCCAAAGAGTCTACACCTGTTTTTGAAACGAAGTCTTTTACTTCTTCCGGTTGAGTATAAGTGTGATGTTCTGCAACAACATCGTCTTCGATACCTGCTAAAACACCTAATTCACCTTCTACAGTTACGTCGTATTTGTGAGCATATTCAACCACCTTTGCAGTTAACTCTACATTTTCTTCGTACGAATGATGAGAACCATCAATCATAACCGACGAGAATCCCATTTCGATACAGCTTTTACATAATTCAAATGTATCGCCGTGATCTAAGTGAAGAACAATAGGAATATTATTTCCTAATTCTTTAGCGTATTCTACCGCTCCTTGAGCCATATAACGCAACAAGGTTTGGTTCGCATATTTACGAGCGCCACTGGATACTTGAAGAATTACCGGAGAGTTTTCTTCAACGCAAGCTTGAACAATTGCTTGCATTTGCTCCATGTTGTTAAAGTTAAACGCAGGGATTGCATACTTACCAGCAAAAGCTTTTTTGAAAATTTCGCGGCTGTTAACCAAGCCTAATTCTTTGTAACTTACCATTGTATTTATTTTATTGAATTAAAAAATTGCCTTAACTCGACCGAAATGTTATTTTCTCGGTTCGCAAAGATAATGGTTTTAAGCAAAAAACTGCTCATCATACAGGTAGAAATTACTCGAAAAAGAAAAAAATATTCAAAAGACTTTGATATTAAGATTAAATTCCCTACTTTTGCAAGCCGAAAAAGGTCTGAAATAAATAATTAAAAAATATATAGCAAAATGAAAGAAGGAATTCATCCTACAAACTATCGTCCTGTTGTATTTAAGGACATGTCGAATGATGATACTTTTATTACTCGTTCAACTATCAATGCGAGAGAAACTATCGACATCGACGGAGTAACTTATCCGTTAGTAAAGATTGAGATTTCAAGCACTTCTCACCCTTTCTATACCGGAAAACAAAAATTGGTGGATACTGCCGGACGTGTAGACAAGTTCATGAACCGTTACGGAAACCGCAATAAAAAGTAAAATCTTTTTATAATGTTTGAAATAAGAAAGGCTATTACATTGTAATAGCCTTTTTCTTTTCGCTCCGGCACTTCCAAAAGTAGTAAATAAGACCGGTTATGTGTTTATATGTTATCTTATTGAATATCTTATAAGACGAAACTCTTTGGTAAGCATGATATATATGAATCATCGGCAAATAACAAACCCGATAACCTACCTGATGAGTTCGATAACAGAAGTCGGCATCTTCCGGCCCGTAAAAAATATTTTCATCCAAAAAGCCAACAAGCTGTAATACTTCTCTCCGAATTAACTGGCAAGCACCAATTAGATAATCAACATCAAAAGCATCATGTTGTTCTAAGTCGTACGAGTTTCGCCGCGACACATCAGAATAAATATCCAGACCTATTTTATTTCCTATAATATGAATTGCCGCTTTTAGTTTTTCACGAACAGTTGGATATTTACGGCAACTAAACTGAGTAGTTCCGTCTTGTCCCAACAATCTACATCCACAGATACCAACATCCGGATGAGAGTTCATATAAGTCAGCATCGAATCCAAAGCTTCTTTCGTAACCTCCGTATCACTGTCTAATATCCAAATATATTCTCCTCGAGCTTCTCTGAGACCTTGATTACGAGCCTTGGCTATTCCTTTGTTTTCTGCATTTCTTATTATTTTCACGAAAGGATATACATTTTCTATATAAGCTATCGTTCCATCGGTAGAAGCATTATCGACATAGAAGATTTCCGAATCCGGTGTATCTTTAAGAAAAGAGAGTGAGGCCAAGTTCTTTTTCAGATAGTCTAATGAGTTGTATCCTATAATTATGACAGATAGTAACATTCGGTCGTATTAGTTTTTGTTCTTGTAACGGGTTAGTTTTTTCCTTAAAGCTTTTCCGGCTCTCCAAAACTCGGAGAAAGAAGAAAACTTTCTTAATTGTTTCCAAATGAAACTAGGGCGTAAAAAGAACTTCAGATTGTACCAATACAGAAGATCTTCCATATCTTTTGTACTTAAATTAGGATATTGAAGAATAGAATGATGTTGAACATCGGTAGGCTTATACTCCCCTCCTACTATCCAACCATTCTTTTTTGCCAAATCATAAAACTCTGTACCGGGAAAAGGTGCTACTATATTAATCATTATCTGGTCAACATCTAACTTAATCGCCGTATTTAAAGTGTCTTTAATAATATCTTTCGTCTCCAAAGGGCTTGTCCCGATCAGGATATTAAGCTTTACCGGTACATTATATTTGTTTAATAAATGAATAGCATCTAATATTTGCTTACGAGTTACGCCTTTTTTTATGTACTCAAGAACGGTATCATTAAAAGATTCCACACCTAAATCAATATACATACAGCCTGTTTCTCCAAGTATCTGAGCAATTGGTTCCGTAATTGCATCGACACGGGCTTCGCATCCCCAAACAATTCCGTTTTTCTTAAAAGCTTCTGCTATCGGACGGAGGCGTTTTTCGGTTGTAATAAAGTTATCATCCATTATCCCGACAGCTTTATATCCTTCGGATGCAAGAAGTTCTATCTCTTCAATTACATTTTCTACCGAACGTTTGGATATAAAAGGCTTCTTGTTTGTTTCTCTTTTGTTTTCCAACTCGCGGGCAAATGTCAAAGAACTGGGGACACAATAAATACATTGAAACGGACAATTACGAGATGTTACCATTGCCGTATAAGGAACCTTCTTTAACTTGGGATTGCTGTAGTAGTTCTTGTCAATTAAATGACGGGCAGGGAAAGGTAAAATATCCAAATCTTTCATCAACGGACGAGTTGGATTGTTTTGTATCTTGCTTTCCTTATTAAGAAAAGAAATCCCTTGAATCTGATCGAAGTCTTTCTTGAAAGCAATACTCGTACAAAACTCCTTAACTGTTAGTTCCGGTTCTCCTCTTACTACAACAGCATTTTGCAATGCAAGAAACTCTTTTATATAATACGTTGGAGCCGGACCAATAAAAAGGATAAACGAGCGTGGAGAATATTGGTTAATCAGTTGTGCCGAACAAATATCCGTACTCATTGATAGGTTAACCGACCAAAAAATATAAACATCCGATTCGTCATTACGCAAGAAGTTGTCGAACTCAGCCCAAGTATTTTTCTCCTTAACAAAATCTTTATAGGAAACTTCATAGCCTTCTTTTTCTAAAAGAGCAGCAATTGTCAGTTCATAAATATTAATCATCGGATAAACAACCGTAGTACATCCGGCTGTTCGTTCTGCCGGCTGTATTTTTTCCGGCGAAGGTGGTATTAGAAACGTGATTTTCATTTATATTTTTCCTATAAAAGCGAATCAATTATTTGTTTTAGTCCGAAAATATTCAATTCGAGTTTTTGCTTTCGTATATTCTTTCTGTGTATGTTCTATTTCTTTCAGCAGTAAAGATAACTCCATCAAGCGTCTGATCGACTGTTTTTCTGCTCCGGAAATAGTAACCGGCGCTGTATTTTTCCCTCCCAATCGTTCCAAAAACAGATTATTATCGCTGTAATTATAGATAAACATAAGCACTCCATTATCTTTTCCTTTAGCAAAAGTAACGGTCTGATAAGTTCTTCCTTTTACATCCTTAAAAGAATAATTCATACCTTCGTCGGCAACAACTTCTGTTTCGGCATAGTTTCCTTCTTTATCCGAAACTTTTACTTGAGTATGTTTTATTGCTCCTCCTACAATTCCGCTAACAAGAGCAATATCTCCGTGTTCGTTGACCGTAGCTTTTATAAATTGATTATGTGTATCCAACGAAGGATTATATTTGTCGATATAATATCCCGTATCTTCGTATTCACTATTCTTTTTATATGTAAACTGCGGAAGAATAGTTTCCAATTGTTCTTGTAAAAGGGGGAGAATACTATCCGTATAGTTCATATTCCTTTCGGCTTCGGCATACTCGATCTTTTGAGAAAGTTCCAATATTGCTCGCCGAACATCCACCTCTTCTTTGTAATTAGCTTTCAATGTATCCAAAATATCCTTAGCAGTTCCAAAGTCTTGGGATTCGATCAACAGCTTCACTCTTTCTATTTCATCGAAAGCTTGTTGTTTATTATTTTGAGAACAGGAAATTGCAAGAAGAGAGATTACAAAAAAATAGATTATCCTTTTCATATCCTTTGTTTTCGGCAAAGATAGTAGAAATAAAAGAATAATACAAGCACTTTTATTTTTTGGAATACAGATAATGAGTTCCACATCACGGCTTCGAATTCGAAACATTTATTGTATTTTTGTCGGCAAATGCTTATATCTATTTACCATGAAGAAAATCCTTATTCTAATCTTATTGTTATTTTGGGGACACTTAAACTTGGATGCACAAAGTTCGTTCCGCAAACTTTGGACAGGTCTTCAAACTCCTCAGCCGGAAAGTGAATTACCCGTTGGAAGAACTCCGCTTCAAAATTCGAAACAAAAGGCAAAAGAGACCATAAAAACAGAATTAGTCAAAATAAATAATAATGAATGGGAGATAAACAATGGCTGGGAGTTAGGAACCGATACGCAAGTAATAGAGAGTCGCAATTCTATTTTTGATACAAGTTTCGATACAAGTCACTGGCTAAACGCTATTGTTCCCGGAACAGTATTAACAACATTAGTCGATCAAGGCATTTATCCCGATCCATACTTTGGACTAAACAACCTAACTATCCCTGATACTCTTTGCCGGATGCAATGGTGGTATCGAAACTGTTTTGATTATCCGGAGGAAAAAAACGGAAACCGGATACGACTTCTTTTCAACGGCATTAATTATCGGGCAGAAGTATTCCTAAATGGTACTAAACTGGGGAATATAGAAGGCGCTTTTGTTCGTGGAGAATTTGATATTACGACGCTTCTTAAGGAAAAAGACAACGTATTAGCAGTAAAAATCATTCCACCTCATAATCCGGGTATTCCACACGAGCAATCAATTCGGGCAGGACAAGGCTTAAATGGTGGAGCTTTAAGCTTAGACGGACCCACTTTTATTTCATCTGTTGGATGGGATTGGATGCCGGGAATTCGAGATCGTAATATAGGTATATGGCAAAACGTGCGAATTTGTACCGGAGGAGAAGTAAAAATAATTGATCCACAAGTAATAAGCGACATACTATTACCCGATACTACACAAGCCAAATTGTATATTCATACCAAATTAAAAAACGACTCGGATCAAGTAGCCGAAGGAAAATTAGTTGCCCGGATAGAAGATCACGAAATTTCGCTTTCTTATCGCCTCGAACCACAAGAAGAAAAAGAAGTAAGTTTTACTCCCGACGAATACCCCTTGCTTCATTTCCGAAATATACGCTTATGGTGGCCAAACGGATACGGTCGTCAAGAATTATATACCTTAGAGTTGGAAGCTATCGAAAACAAAAGATGTTCGGATATAAAAAAAGTACGGTTCGGAATAAGAGAAATGTCGTACGAACTAATGGTACATCACGATAGTATTCAAACAAGAATACATTATTCTCCGGTCGAAATGATAGCTAAAACAAAGAAACCTTTATTCGACTTTGAGAACAGAGTCCACTTTTCCAAAAACAATCAGCTACCCGGACTACAAGATGGCGTATCAATTAGTGATTTCGAATGTTTTTCCGACAACGATCCGATGGAATCATTCTTTGTTATTCGTGTAAATGGAGTAAGAATTTTCTGTCGGGGAGGTAATTGGGGAATGGATGATGCTATGAAACGTTGTTCTCGTGAGAGATTAGAGCCCTACATAAAGCTTCATCAGGAAATGAACTTCAATATTATTCGCAATTGGACAGGCGAGTCGACCGAAGAGATTTTATATGACTTGTGCGATGAATATGGATTACTCGTATGGAACGACTTTTGGATTACAACAGATGATACGGTAGAGCCAATGGATCAACGTTTGTTTCTAAAAAATGCAAAAGAAACGGTTCGCAGATTTAGAAACCACCCCTCCATTGCCGTTTGGTGTCCTCGAAACGAAGGATTTGCTCCCAAAGGACTAAGCATCCCTCTTACATATATGCTTGCCGAAGAAGATCCCACACGACATTATCACGGACAATCGCGCTATCTTAACATGGAAGGTAGTGGTCCTTGGAATTATTTCGAAGATCCTTCACTTTATTATACGGTAAATGCCAAAGGGTTTAACACAGAAATGGGAAGTTTTGCCATACCAACCTCATCAACTTTACAAAAGTTTTTGGCTCCGGAAGACCAATGGCCGATCAATGATGTTTGGGCTTATCACGATTTTCACCACACAAGTCAAAACTATAAAGGATTTATGGCGGCAATTAATGCTTATGGCGAACCAAACAATATGAATGACTTCTCCCAAAAAGCACAATTTGTTTGCTACGATGCTTGGAGATCTATGCTGGAATCGTGGAATAGTCGGATGTGGAATAACACATCGGGGCTAATACTTTGGATGTCTCATCCGGCATGGCCAAGTATGATTTGGCAAACATATACCTATGATTACGAAACTCCCGGCTCGTTCTTCGGAGCAAAGAAAGCTTGCGAGCCAATACATATCCAGCGGAATCTGCCAAATAAAGAAATCGTGGTCGTCAATACAAGTTTACTGAGCAAGAAAGGGCTGAAAGCATCGGTTTCGCATTACGACATATCCGGAAAAAGACTCGAACATCAAAGCAAATATATCGATACTCCTGCCAATTCGCTCACCGATTGCCAATTATCTATTTCGGACGAGAACAAACCGGAGCTTTACTTAACCCGATTAGAACTGAAAGACAACAAGGGCAATCTAATTTCCCGCAACGATTATTGGGTAACAAACAACGGTTCGGCAAAAGATTTGGCCAACTTAAACACAGATGGCTTAACAATCAAACAGAAACATACGGGAAACAAACGATTAATCACCGTTCATAATCCGACAAAACAGATCGTTCCGGCTATTAAATTGAATGCCTTCGACACCGAAACCGGCGAAATTATATTACCTGCCTATTTCTCCGATGGATATTTCAACCTTCTTCCGAACGAAACCAAAATAATCCGACTGGATATTGACGAGAAATACCGTAAATCGATCTCGATTAAAAATACATTTTAGAAAAATACGATATTTTCGTAACTTGCGGCCTCAAACAAAAAATTGATAACATATTAAATAAAAAGAAATGAAAAGATACTTATTCTTATTGTGCGGCTTATTCTTATTATTTTCCTCAACCGCCGATGCACAAAGATGGGGAAGAAGATCTTCTGTTGAAATGGATTTTTATCAAAACAGAGGATTATTTGCCGACAATGTTTATGGAACTCCATCCGAAGACTTTGATCTTCGAAATCTCGACAAAGTAAAACAACCCAAAGTTCGCGAAATACTTACACAAATATTGAGCGGAGAATACCCAACTGAGTTTCGCGTTCAAGAATACAGAAGCTATCTTCACCCGCAACAATTAGCCAAAATACAAAAAACAAGCGCTTACTCTCAATTCGAAAACCCTACCGGAATCTATTTTTCCGAAGGAGATAGCATCATTGTTATTATGGATAAACATAATCCGGCTGATAGTATCAAACTAAGAATTACCAATTTCGGAGAAAAAGGAGGAAACTCTGTTTATAATCTACGACCGGGATTTAATATCATTGTACCCGAAAACGAAGGAACCGGATATATTCAATATTTTACTGAGAAAAAAGAACCGATAAAAAAAGTAAAAGCACACATAATCGGAGGTAAAGTAAACGGATACTTTGATATTAACAAACACAACAATCACGATTGGGCCAAACTTCTAAATAATGCCTCTGCCGAAACTATGGATATTGTAGGCAAAAGAGTGCAATTAATTTACAGCATCAATTCATTGAAAGAATTTTGTCCAAATGATGCCGAAAGATTAGTCTTTCTTTACGACAGTATTATATCTATCCAACACGAAATAATGGGACTAAACAAGTACAATAGAGTTCCGGAAAACCACATCTTAGGGCGAGTTATTTGGAAAGGATTTATGCATGCCGACGGAATGGGAGCCGCTTTTCACGACAATACGATGAAAGAATTGGCTAATCCTCAAAAAATACCAACCAATCTTTGGGGAATTGCACACGAGTTTGGGCATGTTAATCAAATTAGACCTTGGATGACGTGGGTAGGAACAACCGAAGTTACCAATAATATATATTCTGTTTGGAGCCAATATTTATTTAATCCGGAAAATCCGAAATTAGAACGAGAAGTATTAAAGGATTATGACGGACGAGTTGCAGGAGGACGTATCACAGCTTATATGGAAAGTTCGTTTATTCATAAACAAGAATGGCTAACTCAAGCCGGACCCGACCGATGGGATCGCTCTCGCCCGAGAGATTGGGGAGGAGATCATTTCGTGAAATTAGTTCCTTTCTGGCAACTTCAACTCTATTTCAAATTAGCCGGAAAAGGAAACTCTTGGTATTGTCCCGACTTTTATGCAGATATTTTTATAAAGGCAATGGACAAACAAAATCTTCCGGAAGACAGTGCCGAAGCTCAATTAGAATTTATCAAACAAGCTTGCGATGCTTCTAAAACAGACCTGACCGATTTCTTTACTTATTCGGGAATGCTTCGCCCTATAAATAAATGGGTCGACGATTATACTTGCGCACAAATGACGATTACGGAAGACGACATCAAAGAAGTTAAAAAATATGCATCCAAATACAAGAAACCTTCAACTCCGGTGCTTCACTATATTACGGCAAACAGCATCGATTGCTACAAGAACAAATTGGCAGTAAAAGGCAACTTGAACGAAGGAATCACTACAAACGAAGACGGATCGCTCACTATCGACCACCGGGTTTGGCAAAATGCGGTCGCTTTCGAAACATATCAAGGAGATAAATTGATAAAAATAGCTTTTGTCGGCGCCGGATCGAAAGATAATAAAACAACTTTGGTACGATTCCCCAACGAAGCAACTCATGTAGAAGCCGTAGAATGGAACGGAAAAAGATACCGTGTAAAAGGATGAAAAACAATTCGAAAAAAAATACTAGAACTTGATCCAAGTTATAGTAAAACATTACCCAAGTTATAGTAGAACTTCAATCAAGTTCTACTATAACTTTTTTAAATCCTCAACAAACTTTTATTTCATCTACTTATCAAGCTGTAACAAAGCCTTAAACAACAAGCAAAACAAACAACAAATAGCCGGAAAAATCTTCCCTTAAAAGAAAAAAAATAAAAAAAGCTGTTACCTTTTTTCCCCTCATGTTACTAATAGATAGAAAAGCAAGTTTAAGCACTAACTTGAATTTAGCAAATTAAGCTTGTTTCTTCATATCTAATTGTAATATAATATATTTTTGTCACACTTTTTAAAACATAAAATAGGGATGGAAGATGCGATTAGACGCATAATTAAGCAGATAATAAAAGAGCCTCTACTAAAATCTGCGTTTGAGGAAGAATTAAAAGAGTTAAACAGCAATAATTGCTCCGACTTTCATTCAAACGAAGTAGGTTTTAAGGTTAATATCGACAAAGATTGTCATGTTACATTCGTCGATTACCCCGACTTAGAAATACCTTCTTATCAAGCGCAAACTTTATACATATTTTATTTACTTATTCCTCAAGGAATATCGAATGAAGAATTGGTTGCTTACGAAAAAACTTTAATAAAAATCTACAAACAAGTCTGCAAATATAAAATAGGCGACGACTACCGAGCACAGAATGTTATTCGTGGTATGCTTCTAAGAAAAGGAGGTATAAGCGATGCTACAAATAAAATACGTAAAGCATTCAGAGAAAAAATTATAAATCCAAAAGAATTTGACCAGTACGTCATCAAGGGAAACAGAAAAGGGAAACGCCTAATAGATATACCTAAGGAGAAAATAAAAATAGAATGTGATTTTTTATCTTCTCTTAAAGAAGAAATAAAAAAACTTCATAAAAATTGACAATTAAGTATTACATTTGCAGGATAGTTAATAATCCAACACACTTGCTCTAATAAAGTAAAAAACAATGAAAACATTAAGAAACATTGGGAATCTCATTTTAACAGTACTGATAATTTGTAGCGCAACGGCTTGTTCTGACGAAAACGAAAACGAAGTAGTCAATCCAAATATTGGTAATCAATCCGAAAAACTTATCAAATCGATAATAGAAGAAGCCGGAGGAAAATATCAAATGAGCTATAAAGGCAAAAAATTAAGCAACTTTAAGTATTATGATTACGAAGGTGATCTAGATACTAATATTAGCTTCAGTTATTCGGAAAATAAAGCCACAATGTACGACCAAGACAATAAACTTTATTACGAATTTAATGAGAAAGGATATGTAACTTCTATATACGATAAAAATAGATATTTCGAAGGTACTTGTTCTTACGATTCTGATGGTTATATTACTCAGCTGATCTCAGAAGAAAACGAAGATGATTACTCTTATAGTTCAACTATCGACTTTTCTTATGATAACGGCAACCTAATTAAATCTATCGAAAAAAACATTGAAGATGGCGAAGAAGACATAACACTTCATACCTATTTTTATTCAGAGCATGAAAACAAATCAATGTTAAATTTTATAGGCTACGATGAGTTTGATTATTTCTTGTATTCAACCAGTGGATTTCTAGGAAAAGCTTCTAAAAATCTCGTATCTGAGATT
Source organism: Bacteroidales bacterium OttesenSCG-928-M11 (assembly GCA_030265685.1). GTDB lineage: Bacteria > Bacteroidota > Bacteroidia > Bacteroidales > Azobacteroidaceae > Azobacteroides. The sequence goes on along the minus strand of JAJDGO010000034.1, from coordinate 3,218 downwards.
TGGGTATCAGAAGGAGGAGTACTGTATGAGGATAAGATTCTATTTTATACATGGCACACTATCTATGAATACACATATGAATTTGACAGCAAAGGATATGTAACTAAGATTCATGTAAAAAGAAGTGCTAATTCGAGCGATGAATATACTGAAACTTATACCCTAAACTATTAATTAAAAACAATGAAGAAAGCAATATTCTTTGGACTTATACTTCTTATTTCGCTTCTTTCCTGCCAAGAAAATACAAAAACTCGATCAGGAGAAAAGGAATCTCGAACAGAAGAGAAAAGAGAAGACATGAACAAGATAGAAAATATTTTCTACGAAAAGTTCGGAACAAAACCGGAATATGCCTTTCAGAATGAAGATGGAAAATTAATCTATTGCGCAAAAATAGATAGTACGGGAAAGTTAATCGTTTTGGAAGAAAAAGAAACAGATTGGGAGGTGATAGAAAACATATTTACCGGAAGTTTAGCCCAATCAGATGCAGTGTTTGATTCGTTCGAAATTGTAGATTTAGAAAATACTTCCCATCTTTATTTTGAAGTTTTTTCAGAAAACAACGAAACCGGGAAAATCGATTCCGAATACATCCTATTCAGATTAAAAGACTATAAATCCTTTAGCGTTTACTATGGAACAGAATACGCATTAGGCCACATATCTGAATGTTGTTTTTGCAGCCATCGTTTTACTGATCCGGAGATTTCTTTTCTCGAAAACAAAAGAAAAGCAAGTGCTCGAGGCAACATAATCCGTAAAGAAATGGAAAAAACAATTGTAAATCCTCTTTCGCGAGTAGTAAATATCGCAAGAACACAAGGAACGATCCACAATGATACGTGCGAAAAAAGAGATAAAAAAATCACTCAAGCAGAAAGAGAGTTTTTTCAGATCGATAAAATAAAAGATGAAGACGGAATAGCTTACGTTCCCAATTACAAGATAGCTATCGGAAAGAAATATTATGAAGGAACAAAGGGAATGATTGTTTCTTTCCTTCAACTCGAAAAAGATCATACAGCCGAATATTTAGTTACTTACAACAACTTAGGCCAATATGTAAACCATCTAATTTTAGGTTATACAAATAATAACCCCGAAGGCACAAAATACACAAGTTGTTCTATTGTAGAAGGAAATACGATTCGTAAAACAATAACGGAAACTACAACAGACGAAAGCTGTACTCACCTGTTCAGATACGACATTACTCCGGCAATGGAACTAAAAGAAATATATCTATATTAATTAACAAACAATAAATAACAATTTAAAACATTACAATCATGAGAAAAGTATTATTATTTTCAATCTTATCAATCGCATTATTTGCTTGCGGAGGCGGTAATTCGCCCGAAGGAACTGTAAAAAAAGTATTTGATCTATACAAACAAGGAAAGATCCAGGAAGCAAGACCGTATTTTAACGACGTTCATAGTTTATTTTTCGACATGTTCGAAGAGGGATCGAAAGAGGTAACTCCACAAGCACTCGAAAGAATAAAAGCTAAATTTCAAAACTATAAGGTAGTGGAAGGAAAAACAACAATCAATGGAGACGAAGCTACGGTTTCTTATACAGACGACAAAGGCGAAGAAGGAACTCTCCCACTTAAACTTATCGATGGAGTTTGGATACTACAAGTAACTCCAACCGGATGGTAATTAAATAATCAAGAATATTCAAGAAATAAAAAAAACATCATAGTCATGAAAAAAATATTATTCATTTTATTAGCAGTAGTAATTGGCGGAATGCAAACAATGTCTGCAAAAACATGGAGAGTAAACAACTTAGATAATTCGGCAGATTTTCAAGATATGGATAAAGCGATAGAAACTATCGCGGCCGGAGATACCATCTACTTGGAGGGTTCGTCAAACTATTACATTCTATCAAACGCTATCACAAAGAAAGTAGCCATAATCGGACCGGGATATTTCTTAGAAGAAAACCCTAACACGCAAGTTTCTAAAACTCCTGCACAAATAAGAAGTACGAATGCCACAACCGGGATTGTTTTATTAGCAGCCGGTATTAGTATCGAAGGTGTTAATCTTTATCACTACACTTATGTTGGCGCTGATAACATCACAATCAAAAGATGTTATATGGGAAATGACATATCTTTTACAAAACAAGTCAATGCTGTTGTAAATAATGCAACGATTATTCAAAATTATGTATACGGAAATAAAATTGATGGAAATAATATTGCAAATAATTGTATTGTAACAAACAATCTTTCTCATGGTATTTCTTTCTTCAATAAGTCAACAATTGAAAATAATACGATAATATCGACCGCAAGCACGGCTCTTTCAAACAACACAGGATGTAGTATTAAAAATAACATTACAACAGGAACCAGTTATTATAATACAAATTGCGACATTTCGAACAATTCGACGGCTACAACATCCGACTACATTACTCAATCAACAGCTTCTACTGACGGAAAATATCAAATAGCTTCAACATCTGCTTTGATGACTTCAGGAACAAATGGCTCTCAGATAGGTGCTTTCGGAGGTTCTTCTCCTTATGTTCTATCCGGACTTCCTTCAGTTCCTCATATCTACGAAATAGATGCTCCTAATACTGCGTCGAAAGTAAGCGGTTTGCAGGTGACTATCAAAGTCGGAACAGAGAAATAACTCAGAAACTTTAATAAAACGAGAAGTTATGAAACGATTAATAATTTGCCTGGCGTTCATCTTCCCTACCCTTTTGTGGGCACAAGTCGGACAAGTAGAGTACTTTTTCGATAAAGATCCGGGAGAAGGAAAAGGAACTAATGCAGGAACATCAAAAATAGAGCAGAACAATAGCGATAAACTTTTCGAATCGCTTACCTTTAATGCTCCTTTAGATGAACTAAACGATGGCTTTCATGTATTATATGTAAGAGCCAGAAACAATAAAGGCTGGTCGCTTACACAATCTCGTCCTTTTGTAAAAATGACTTTGAACGGAGACAAGTCAAACGAGGTAGAATACATTGAATATTTCTTTGATAAAGATCCTGGATACAAAAAAGCCAATGCTTTAGATGTTGAAACTCATAGTACTGAATATGCATATAATATTGATTTAAGTACAATAGAACGAGGTTTTCATACATTATATATAAGAACTTTGAACAAGTATGGGCAATGGTCGTCCGTAATGAGTCGTCCATTATATGTAATGGCTTATTCAGATGAGTT
>JAJDGO010000033.1 GCA_030265685.1 Bacteroidales bacterium OttesenSCG-928-M11 | reverse complement strand
CCGACAAAGCCGAAGAAATAATAAGCTGTCTTCGTCCTTCATTTCTTGAAACAGAAGCCGGAATAGAAGTAATAAATCGAATCGAAATAGAAAAGAAAACAGCAAAGGGAAGCCCTTTCATCGAAATCAGTGGGCTCGACTTGAACGGTAAAGAAGTATATCTATCCGAATATGTAGGAAAAGGTAAAATAGTATACCTTGATTTTTGGGCATCTTGGTGTGGCCCTTGCCGCCGATCTATGCCCGGATTGGTCGAGATTTACGAGAAATACAAAGATAAAGACTTCGAAATCGTTGGAGTATCATTAGACAATAACAAAGATTCTTGGGAAAAAGCAACAAAAGAAGACCGTATTACTTGGCCACAATTCTCTAACTTGGAAGGATGGCAAGAACCTGCTGCGCAAGCATACGGAGTAAATTTCGTCCCATTTACTATTCTGTTCGACAAAGAAGGACATATCGTCGACAAAAACCTTTCGAAAGATAAACTAGCTACTTATCTGGAAGAGCATCTAAAATAAAACACTTCGATTAGTTGGGATAAATTACAGAAAAATAAATAAACTGTAAAATCAAAAACTCCAACTTTGTCAATGTTTTTTTCTATTTAAAATATTTTCTGTACAGAGAATGAAAGTTTTCTGTACAGAAAATAAATATTCTCTGTACAGAAAACTTTTTTATTATACTATCTTTAGGTCAGACTTATACAACAAACCAACGAAAAACAAATGAAACTTCGTCTCTTGATAGGAATACTTACTCTTTGTATAGCGTTTACTATAAACGCTCAACAGGAAATCATGTATAGAATCGAGTTAAAAGACAAAGGAGAAAGTGGGTTTTCTGTCGATAAACCGGAAGAATTTCTCTCATCAAAATCAATAGAAAGACGAAAGAAACAAGGATTTCCGGTGGATGAAACCGATCTGCCGATAGCAAGAGAGTATTTCGACCGCTTAGTTGCATTAGGAGCCGACATCAAAGCCAGTAGTAAGTGGGCAAAAACAATTGCTTTCAAAATAAAAGCGGAAGATGAAAGGATCGAAAAGATAGAACAACTGCCTTTTGTAGAAAAAATGTATCCGGTTTGGCGAAGTAAAGGAAGCGAAGAGTCTCCCAATATTATCCGGAAAGCCTTTTACTTAGAGGATAAAACACCTGAAGAAATTTACGGAACAGGTTTTACTCAAATCGAAATACTCAATGGAACTGCCCTGCATGAAGCCGGTTTTCGGGGCGAAGATATTACAATCGCAGTACTCGATGCAGGTTTTACAAACGTAGATGTATTAGAACATTTCGATAAAAATAGAATTATCGAGGCAAAAGAATTTTCTCATGAAGGTGCAAATCTATACAGAGTTTCGCAAGATCATGGTACAATGGCACTCTCTTGCATGCTTGCCGAGAGAGAAGAATACTTTGTCGGGACAGCACCTAAAGCATCTTATTGCCTATTTAAGACCGAAGTTAACAACGAAGAGTTTCCTATCGAGGAAGACTACTGGGTACAAGCTGTAGAATATGCCGATAGTATTGGCTGCGACATAGTATCTTCTTCGCTCGGTTATTATGATTTTGACGACAAAAACATGAATCACTCCCGCGATATGTTAGACGGAAAAACCGTTCCTATAAGCAAAGTTGCCTCAATGGCAGGTAATAAAGGAATGATTATTTGTATCTCTGCCGGTAACGAAGGAAATAAAACTTGGGAAAAGATCGTATTTCCTGCCGATGCCGAAAACGTACTAACTGTAGGTGGAATCACGAAAGAAGGCAAGTTATCTTATTTTTCGTCGAGAGGAAACACCGAAGACGGAAGAATAAAACCCGATGTTGTTGCAATTGCTACCAACACTTATCTCATTAATAAGAAAGGAGAAAGCAGAGCAAGTGGAACTTCGTTCTCTTGCCCAACTATTAGCGGAATGGTTGCTTGTCTTTGGCAAGCATTACCTAGTAAAACAAGTATGGAAATCATGTCGATTATTAGAGAATCGAGCGACAAATATCAAGCCCCCGACTCTTGTTTTGGCTATGGAATACCTGATTTTTATCAAGCTTATCTTGACAATCGGGATAAAACAAACTTGGAACTTATCCCGAAAGATGATCTATTAATTGTAGATTATACTACAAAATGTATACGAATCGACTTAAATAATACCAACGGATCAGAAGTAAATTTGAGAATCTATTCATCAACCGGCCAACAAGTAGGATCTTCTTCTCATTCTTTTGATATGACTTCGTTGCGTCCGGGCATTTACATTGCCATCTTATCACACAATGGATTCCAATATAGTAGAAAAATATTAATAAAATGAAGGATTCGTTTCATACACTTTCCGAATTAATGGCATCGGTTAGCCGTTCTATTAAGTCATCTCACCCTGCTTCTTATTGGATTATAGGGGAAACAAGCGATGTCCGAAACAATAAAAACGGGCATTGTTATTTAGAACTCATCGAAAAAGATACTGATTCGGGAGTTGTCAAAGCAAAGGCTCGCGCTTATATCTGGGGACAAACTTATCAAATGTTACGGATACATTTCGAAGAACAAACCGGACAAGCCTTTACTTCGGGAATTAAAGTACTCGTAAATGTATCGGTTGATTATCATATTGTTTATGGTTTAGGACTCAATATACTCGACATCGACCCATCTTATACTTTGGGAGACATCCAAAGACAAAGGCAAGAAATATTAAACCAATTAAAAGAAGAAGGTATTCTAACTCTCAACAAAGAACTTCTTTTCCCATTTACTCCGCAACGAATAGCAGTCATCACCTCTCCTACTGCCGCAGGATACGAAGATTTTATGAATCATCTTATTCATAATAATTCTCAGATCGTGTTTTACACTCACCTTTTCCCGGCAATTATGCAAGGTGAACAAACCGAGAGTTCTATCATCCAATGTTTAGAACAAATTTATAAAAATCAAGAATCTTTCGATGTCGTAGTTATTATTCGCGGAGGAGGAGCAAGCTCTGATCTGGCTGCTTTCGACTCTTATTTGTTAGCATCACACTGTGCCCAGTTCCCTCTTCCTATTATTTCCGGAATAGGACACGAACGCGACAACAGTATTCTTGATGAAGTTGCTTACTATCGGGCTAAAACTCCGACAGCCGCAGCCGACTATTTGATAGACTATATGGAGGCACAATATCAAACGATACTATTGGCTCAGGAAAGTATCTTTATCGGAATCGAAAAAAAGATTGAAAAACAGGATAGATCTCTGCAACAGTTGGCCCGTCAATTACCTATTCTTGTCAACAAATCATTAGTATTAGAAGAATATCGTTTAGGAAGTATTAAAGAAAATATCCGCAAAGCGAACAAGATCCACCTTCAAGAAAAAGAAAATCAGCTGAAAGAAATGGAACTTTTCCTATCTCTTTCCTCCCCCGAATACATTCTATCGAAAGGTTATTCAATTACTTATAAAAATGGGGAAGCAATTACATCGGCAACTCAAATAAAAGCAGGAGATAAAATAACAACCGTTCTACACAAAGGAAAGATTTCGAGTACAGTAATAAAAGATTAATTCGGAATCTCTTTTAATAACAAAAGAGATACTTCATAATGAAACACCTCTTCTAAAAAGAGATTGCCGCACCGTAGATATGTAAAACTCCGATAAACAGGATTTGAGTGCTTTACCATGTTTGTAATCCGTTTAGCTACGCTTGCGGCCCGCCATTCATAGTAAGAGCTTGCCTCGGAATTGTCTTTAATTTGATGAGTTTTCCAATCGACAAAGTACGGCATATCTCTAATGCAAATATAATAGACTTTCTTTTAACACGCAAACTTTCTTTCTCTTTTTTCGCTTTTTAAACCATTTTAAGCAGAAGCTTGACAACTTCTCTCCATTCGATGTAGAAAGCGAAGGATATTTAAGTACTATCTTTATTATTGTATTTCTTTTTATTGTATCTTTGCCGTCAAAGCAATGAAATTTAATAGGTATGCGCCCCTTTTCCCTTATCAAAAATATCATATTCTCTATTCTGATTACTCTATTTACTCTTTGTGCTTTTTTTGCTTGCGCAAGTATCGGAAGCCCGGGAGGAGGAGAAACAGACATAGAACCTCCGAAATTTGTAAAAAGTAACCCGGCTCCAAACTCAATAAACTTCTCCGGGAACAAAATAGAAATTGTTTTCGACGAATATATACAATTAGATAAACCTTCGGAAAAGGTAGTTGTCACTCCTCCACAAATAAAAGCTCCCGGATTAAAGGCTTTAGGGAAAAGCGTCATCATAGAAATGAAAGACAGTTTAGTAAAAGATGTTACTTATACTTTTGATTTTACTGATGCTATTGTAGACAATAACGAAAAAAATCCTCTCGAAGGATTTACCTTTGCCTTTTCGACAGGCAATGTAGTTGATTCTTTGATTATATCCGGCTTATTACTTAATGCAGAAAACCTTGAACCAATGCCCGGAATCATGGTTGGTTTACATTCTGACTTAACAGACTCGGCATTTATATCTCGTCCTTTTATCCGAACTTCTAAAACAAACGACAAAGGAGAGTTTTGGATACGAAATATTTCGCCGGGAAGATACCGGGTTTTTGCCTTAAATGATCAAAATCGGAACTATTACTTCGATCAACCCAGCGAAGCAGTTGCTTTTCTCGACGAAATTATTGTCCCGTCTTTCGAAGAAACTATGCGCTTAGATACTCTTTGGGTCGACAGTTTAACCATAGACACCATTCGAGAAATAGTATACAACCGATTTACTCCTGATGATTTAAAACTATTTCTTTCGGAAGAAATATTCCGTCCTCAGTATTTAATCAGAGGGGAACGAACTGAAAAACAAAAATTCAATATTTTATTCAACGCACCAATTACCCAACTTCCGGAAATCAAACTATTAAACCACAACAAAGCAAACGATTGGTACGTAATGGAATTACAACCGGACCAAACAACATTAACTTATTGGGTAAAAGACTCACTTGTCTATCAACGAGATTCTATTTCAATCGAGATAAACTACTTGGCCGACGATAGTTTATCAAACTTAGTAGCTTTAACTGATACGCTTCATTTAAACCTTAGAAAAAGAAACCTCTCTAAAGACAAAGAGAAGCAAGAGGAAATAAAGTTTTTAGATGTACAAATGAACACAAAAGGCATGATCGATGTTTATGATACACTTAAAATTACATTCTCAGAACCAGTATTAGATTTTAAGAAAGAACACATTCATTTTCAACAAAAAGTAGATACTCTTTGGGAAGATCGCTCTTTTAACTTAAAACAAGACAGTTTAAACCCAAGAGTTTATTGGGCAGATTATAAGTTTTCGTATAATACCGAGTTTCAATTAATAATTGATTCGGCCTCAGTTCATGGAATATACGGATTGTGGAACAACTCGTTTAAGAGTAGTTTCAAAGTAAAAGCAGAAGAGGAATATGGGCACGTATATGTTTTATTGGCCGGCAATGATTATGACGGATTTGGCGAACTACTCGACGGAGGAGACAAACCTATTAGAAAAGCCCCTTTGAAAAACGGGGAATTAGCTTTCGAAAATCTTAATCCCGGAAAATATTATTTGCGTTACATCGAAGATAGAAACAATAATGGAGTTTGGGATCCAAGTAAATATAAAGAAGGAATCCCTCCGGAAACGGTTTATTACTACGAATCAGTTCTTGAAGTAAGAAAATATAGCGAGATTGAACAAAATTGGAACGTAAAAGCGACTCCGATTGAAAGACAAAAACCTCTGGAAATAACAAAAAACAAACCGGTTGTCAAACAACCTAAAAAAAATGAAGAAAATAGAAGGAAATAGTAAAACAACAAAGCAAAAAACATTCGCTTTGGGAATTTGGTTCCGCAAAGTAAGTTTGTTGTTTGTTTTAGTTCTATTTCCCATTTCTTATACCAATGCGCTTTGTAATGATGTCCCTTTTGGCAATAACGAAACTATTGAATTTGAAATAAAATACAAATATGGAATCGCTGTCCTTAAAGCCGGGAATATTCAATTGAATGTAAAAAGTGACAATTACGGGAACATCCCTGCTTATCGGTCGGAAGTAAATCTAAAAACCTCTTCTTTTTTCGACAATCTCTACAAAATGCGAGATACTCTAATTTCTTATGCCAGCGTTCCAAATATAACTCCCCTCTTCCACTTTCGAAGCGTCAACGAAGGATCTTCACACTTTCGCGAAGAACAAGTTGTTCTTAACCATAGTAAAAAGGGATCATCCATAAGAGTTATTAGAACAAAGGGGGAAACAACCTTAATAGACTCCGTTATATATTCGCGAGATGAGGGTTTTGACATACCAAACCTTCTCCTTTATATAAGAAGTCTGGACTACTCGAACTTAAAAGTTGGCGACACCATGTATGTAACAACTTTTTTAGGAAAGAAACAGACTTCAGTTGTATGTATTTATCGAGGCGAAGCCATTGTTCAAAAGAGCAAGAAAAAATATAAAACCCTTAAATTTGATTTCGATGTTGTCAATGATGTCTTTACCGAATCAAAAAAAGCCTTAGAACTTTGGATTGGAGACGATGAAAACAGGCTACCTATCAAACTAAAGGCAAAGCTAAAGATTGGTGCCGCCGAAGCAGTTATAACTTCTTTCAAAAATCTTAAATACCCTTTTGATGCCGAAGTTAGTACAAAGAAGTAAAAGAATGAAGATCATATATTGGAATCCCGAAATAACCCTAAACGAAAATATAGCCGCCAGTATCGGTTTTTTTGACGGAGTGCATAAAGGACATCGTTTTTTGATAAATGCACTTAAAGAACAAGCAGAAAAAGAAAACCTTCTTTCGGCCATTATCACTTTCTCGGAACATCCACGTAAAGTATTACAGCATACTTACCGACCAAATCTAATCAATACTTTAGAAGAAAAATTAAAGTTATTGTCTGAGCTTGGATTAGATTATTGTATTGTATTGCCTTTCTCTCAAGATATGGCGAACTTAACTGCCGCCGAATTTATCACAGATATTCTTTCTAAAAATTTAGGAATTAAGTTGCTCTTAGTAGGCTATGATCATCGCTTTGGAAAAAATCGTTCGGAAGGATTTGACCAATATGCTGCCTACGGAGAAAGCTGCGGAATGAAAGTTATTAAAACTCCGGCTCTCGAAGATGGGATGCAAAAATATAGTTCTACTATTATTCGCAACTTATTAAAAGAAGGAGAAATCAAAAAAGCGGCAGATCTTCTATCATATTCCTATCATTTAGAAGGAATTGTTAGCAAAGGAAACCAAATAGGAAGAACAATTGGCTTCCCAACTGCTAATATTGACATTACTGATAAAAATAAACTAATCCCTCGCGAAGGTGTTTATGCCGTAAAAGTTTTTCTCGAGAACAAAGAATACAACGGCATGCTTTATATAGGAAGTCGTCCGACCGTATCTGCAATAAAAGAAAAGCGCATTGAAGTTAACATCTTCGATTTTAATCAAGATATTTATGAGAAAACAATAGGAATTGATTTTATTGATTTCATTCGTGAAGACAAACGCTTCAAAAATATCAACGAGTTACAAAAACAATTGGCAACAGATAAAGAATCGGCACAAAATATACTTCTAAAAAGGGAACAAATCAATTCCTAAATCAAGAAAAACGACACTTACGTTTCGGAGAGAACTTCTGTAGTCCCTATTTCTTCTTACTTTCGACGGAATTAACTACCTTTGCAAGCGATTAATTCAGATAAATATGAAACGGTTATCAATAGGGATTTGTCTCTTTCTCCTAATATTTAATTATGCTTGTTCTCCAAAACCAAAGGAAGACAAGAGAATTATCATCACTGTTACTATCGAACCACAACGTTATTTTGCCGAACGATTAGTAGATGATAGTATTTTCGTAATTAAAACAATGGTAGCGCCAGGAGTAAGTCCGGAAACTTATGATCCTACTCCGAACCAGTTAACTGAATTGGCTAAAAGTCGAGCTTATTTTGGTATCGGTCAGATTGGCTTTGAACAAACTTGGATGAGCAGGCTAAAAGTAAATAACCCAAGAGTATACTTTTTCGACAATAGTGAAGGGTTTAATTTTATTGAAGCAGAACATCAATGTCATGACAATCATATACACGAAGGAACTGATCCTCATATATGGTCTTCTCCCTCCGGTGCACTAAAGATTATTGAAAACATGCGAAATGCATTAATTAAAATAGAAGCTAATCCAGTTAACTTAGAAAATCGTTACACTGAATTATGTAACGAAATAAAGAAAACAGATCAACTAATTCGGTCATTATTAGATAAAACATCTCAAAAAGAATTTATTATCTATCATCCCGCCCTAAGCTATTTTGCTCATGACTATGGATTAAAACAACATGTAATCGAAATAGAAGGAAAAGAACCATCTGTTAATCAAATTCGGGAATTAATTCGTACGGCAAAAGAAAAAAACATCAAAACAGTCTTTATTCAAGAAGAATTTGACAAAAAAAATGCCGAGTTGATTGCCAAAGAAGTAGGCTGCAAATTAGTAGTTATCAACCCTCTTTCTTATAATTGGAAAGAAGAAATGATTCGGATCGCACAATCTCTTGCAGATGAGTAAACCTCTTATCCATATTAATCAACTAAGTGCGGGCTACGATAAACAAACCGTACTGAAAGATATTAATCTTACTATCTACGAAAATGATTTTCTTGGGATTATCGGACCAAACGGAGGAGGGAAGACAACTCTTTTGAAAGTTATTTTAGGTTTAATAAAACCTTCTTCAGGAGAAGTTCGCTTCGAAAAACAAGGACTCAGGCAACATATCGGATATATGCCGCAGACAAATGCAATAGATAAAAAATTTCCGATTATCGTTTCGGAAGTTATTGAGTCCGGATTGATGGGCATTCGTTTATCAAAACAAGAAAAAAAAGAGAGACGAGAGCAAATCGTCCAAGAAATGTCTTTACAAGAAATCACAAAAAAACCAATAGGAGAACTATCCGGCGGACAATTACAACGCACTTTGCTTGCCCGAGCCATCATCAGCGACCCCAACTTGTTGATTTTGGACGAACCAAGCTCCTATGTGGACAAACATTTCGAATCTCATTTCTACAATCTACTTCAAAAAATCAATGAACGAACTGCAATTGTCTTAGTATCCCATGATATTGGTACAATTATATCCAATGTGAAAAATATTGCTTGTATAAATGAATCATTACATTATCATGCCGGATCAGACATTCAAGAAGAATGGATAGAAGAGCATTTAGGATGTCCATTTGAAGTTATTGGTCATGGGAACATTCCTCATCGAATACTAAAAAAACATCAAACAAATCTACATGAGTAATATTCTCTTCTCCCTCAATGTTGTTGCTCCTTTATTTGTACTAATGGCTTTGGGATATGGTGCACGTATTCTTAAGTTTGTTAATGCTGATTTCTTGAATCATCTTAATAAGTTTGTCTTTCGGTTTCTTCTTCCGATTATGCTTTTTCAAGATATTCGGCATTCTTATCAAGGCGACTTTTCTAATATTCGACTAATTTTAGCCTCTTTTATCGGCACAACAGTTGTTATCCTTCTTTCGTTCCTGATCGTTCCTCCTTTAGTAAAGAAAAAGAAACAAAAAGGGAGTATCATACAAGGCATATATCGCAGCAACTTTCTAATATATGGACTGCCACTTGCTACGGGAATGTATGGAGAAGAAGCTCGGGCAGGAATATCAATGTTGATGGGATTAATGATTCCTTTTTACAACATAGCTGCAGTAATAATTTTATCTATATATTCCGAAAACTCATCAAAGCCAACTATCAAAACCGTTCTGAAAGATATTATAAAAAACCCATTAATTATCGGGTGTGCTTTCGGGCTACTTGGAGGAATTGTTCACTTAGATTTACCTTCACTTTTAGAATCTCCCCTATCTCAATTGGGAGCGGCAGCCGCACCTTTGGCATTATTTATGATGGGAGGGGAGTTTGAATTTAGAAACTTAAAAAATAATCTTGTAAAAGTAATCGCAGTTACTGCGGCTCGCTTAATTATTGTTCCGGTAATTGCATTAATTATTTTTGTACAATTAGGCTTTTCCGGTGTTGATTTAGCCGTATTAATCAGTATCTTTGCAACTCCGGCTGCGATGGCCGGATATATCATGGCGAAAAATATGGGAAACGACGCTGAGTTATCAGCCCAAATAGTAGTACTTACTACAGCTTGTTCCTGCATAACGATCTTTTTTATTATCTATTTTCTTCGCTCATGGGGATACCTATAATTAATTATTCGTAAAATGAAAGATTTTATACATGTACTGAAACGATTTCTACCTCCTTATAAAAGATATTTGGTAGCAAGTATTATAATGAATGTATTATCAGGATTGTTTAGCCTTTTAACATTCGCTTTTATAAAACCTATTCTCGAGCTTTTATTTGGCATCAACGAAACCGTATACTCTTTTATGGCTTGGAACTTTGACTTCTTCTCTTTAGAATCATGGAAAAGCATACCTGAAACATTAGGAAATAATTTTTATTGGTATTTATCCCAAACAATAGATCTCTATGGAGGATCAACAGCATTGATATTTTTGGGAGTTTTAATGATAATTGCCACAATATTCAGAACCGGAACCATGTATTTATCCTCTTATTTCCTAATTCCGATACGCACCGGAGTAGTAAGAGACATTCGAAATCAGATCAATGATAAAATTTTATCCTTGCCTTTAGCCTTTTTCTCGGAAGAAAGAAAAGGAGATATTATAGCCCGAGTATCAGGAGATGTAAATGAAGTAGAAAGTTCGGTAATGAGTTCTTTGGATCTATTATTCAAAAATCCGCTTTTAATTGTCATTTACTTGACGGGAATGTTTTATATGAGCTGGCAACTGACGATCTTTGTTTTAATTACTCTCCCGATTGCAGGTATTTTAATGGGACGAATAGGTAAAAAACTAAAACAAAAATCAGCTTTAGGACAACAACAATGGGGAGGGTTAATGGCACAAATAGAAGAAACTCTCGGCGGATTACGGATTATCAAAGCATTTAATGCCGAAGATAAAGTAAGCAAACGCTTCCATGACTCAAATAATACTTTTCGTCGTACTACAAAACGAATTTTTCGCCGTCAACAATTAGCACATCCTGTAAGCGAATTTTTAGGAACAATCATAATTGCAGTTGTACTTTGGTACGGAGGAAGTCTAATATTAGACGGAGGAAGCTCTTTGAATGGAGCAGGCTTTATTTCTTACTTAGCGATTTTCTATCTTCTTATCAACCCATTTAAAGAACTATCGAAAGCAGCTTATTCAATACAGAAAGGTTTAGCTTCGATGGATCGGGTAGATAAAATTTTATGCGCCGAGTCAAACATTATCGATCCTGAATCTCCGGCAAACATACGCCTGAACGACAAGATCGAATACAAAAACATTTGGTTTAAATACCGGGAAAAATGGGTTCTTGAAAATATTAATTTAACAATAAACAAAGGACAAACCATTGCTTTGGTAGGACAATCGGGTTCCGGAAAATCTACTTTGGTTGATCTTTTACCTCGATTCTATGATGTGATCGATGGATCCATATCAATTGATGGAACTGATATTCGACAAGGACGAATTAAAGACGTTCGTTCGCTAATGGGTATTGTTAATCAAGAAGCAATCTTGTTTAATGATTCTTTTTTCAACAATATTGCTTTCGGCGTTAAAGATGCAACACAAGAAGAAGTAGAAGAAGCTGCAAAAATTGCAAATGCTTATGAGTTTATTATGGCTACCGACGAAGGTTTCCAAAGCAATGTCGGAGATCGGGGAAGCAAACTTTCCGGAGGACAAAGACAACGGATAAGCATTGCACGTGCTATTTTAAAAAATCCGCCAATATTAATTTTAGACGAAGCAACTTCTGCGTTAGACACAGAAAGTGAACGACTTGTACAAGAAGCTTTGGAAAAATTAATGAAAAATAGAACGACAATTGTTATTGCTCATCGACTTTCAACTATACGGAAAGCTGACATGATTTGTGTGATGCATGAAGGAAAAATAGTAGAACGAGGAACCCATCACGAACTACTTGCATTAGATGGTTATTATAGTCGTTTATGCGAAATGCAATCCTTTTAATAAAATTTTTATAGGATTTAGGTTTGTATTTCACAAATTTGTTTTATCTTTGCAATCGCAAATGCGAAAGTAGCTCAGTTGGTAGAGCATAACCTTGCCAAGGTTAGGGTCGCGGGTTCGAATCCCGTCTTTCGCTCAAAAACGATCTTAGAAATATTATTGGTCTGCTCGGATGGTGGAATGGTAGACACGCAAGACTTAAAATCTTGTGACCATTACGGTTGTGCGGGTTCAAGTCCCGCTCCGAGTACCAAGTAAAACTCTAATCACAAATTCTATTAGTGGTTAGAGTTTCTTTTTTTAAACACTTTGCCTACCTGTAAAACTCTATTTTTCAGAAATTCTCAAGCGCCAAATATAAATGTTCGAAGCTCTGAGTTACATGCATTCCCAAAAAATCATTATCTTTGCAAGCAAAATTAATATACTTATACCATGCTTACCTTAAAGGTTATTACAGAAAATACTGAAGAAGTCATTAATAAGTTAGCGAAGAAGCATTATGATGCCCGAGAGATTATCTTTGAAGTGATTGATACGGATAAAATAAGAAAAGTATCTCAACAAAAATTGGATAACAACTTATCGAACTTGAACCAACTTTCCCGTTCTGTCGGAAATTTAATGAAAGAAGGCAAGAAAGAAGAAGCGGAAAACATTCGCAAGCAAGTAGCCGACTTGAAAGAAAGTAACAAGCAACTGGAAGCAGATATGAAAGAAGCGGAAAGAAAATTGACGGAATTGCTTTGTCAAATACCTAATCTTCCCGCCGATAGTGTTCCCGAAGGAAAACATGCAGAAGACAATATCGTGGAAAAAGAAGGAGGAGTGATCCCATCTTTGGCTTCCGGCTCTCTTCCTCATTGGGATTTGGCAAAAAAATATGATTTGATTGACTTCGAATTGGGCGTCAAGATTACAGGCGCAGGCTTTCCTGTTTACAAAGGAAAAGGAGCACAACTACAACGAGCTTTGATTAATTTTTTCTTAGATAATGCTCGACAAGCAGGTTATTTGGAAATCCAACCACCTTATTTGGTAAATAGCGACTCGGGTTATGGAACAGGACAATTACCAGACAAGGAAGGACAAATGTATCACAGTACGGCGGATGATTTATACCTTATCCCGACAGCAGAAGTACCGGTAACTAATATTTATCGTGATGTTATTCTGGACGAGAAATCCTTACCTATCAAGAATTGTGCTTATTCTGCTTGTTTTCGTCGCGAAGCCGGATCATATGGTAAAGATGTTCGTGGATTAAATCGCTTACACCAATTCGATAAAGTTGAAATTGTTCGAATAGATACTCCCGAACATTCTTACGAATCTTTGACCGAGATGGTCGAGTATGTGCAATCCTTAGTAGAAAAACTTGAACTTCCTTGGCGTATTCTACGTCTTTGTGGTGGAGATATGAGTTTTACTTCGGCCATTACATTTGACTTTGAAGTATATTCGGCAGCTCAAGAACGATGGTTGGAAGTAAGTTCCGTATCAAATTTCGAGAATTATCAAGCAAATCGTCTTAAATGTCGTTATCGAGGAGAAAATAAAAAGACACAGTTATGCCATACTTTGAACGGCAGTGCCCTTGCTTTGCCGCGAATTGTAGCAGCACTATTAGAAAATCATCAAACTCCTGAGGGAATTAAAATACCAAAGGCGCTACAACCCTACACCGGATTTTCTATCATTGATTAATTTTTCGGCCATTGATTTTGAAACTGCAAACGAAAATAAAACAAGCATTTGCAGCATAGGACTTGTTGTTGTAAGAGAAGGTATTATTACCGAACGATTTTATAGCCTCATCAAGCCCGAACCCGAGTATTACTCCTACTGGAATACCCAAGTACATGGTATTACTTTAGCAGATACCGAAAAATCTCCGGTATTTTCGCAGGTATGGGAAGAAATAGAATCGCTTGTCGAAGGGTTTCCTTTGGTTGCCCACAACAAAGGATTCGACGAAAGATGCCTCAAAGCGGCGTTTAGAATGTATCAGATGGACTATCCCGACTATGAGTTTCACTGTTCTCTACAAATGGCTCGCCGGAATATCAAAGGTTTGCTTAACTACAAGCTATCAACCGTAGCAGAACATATTGGATTCCGGTTCCATCATCACCACGCTTTGGAAGATGCGGAAGCTTGCGCCCGAATAGTTTTAGCTATAGGCGGTCTGCGTTAATTGAGAACCAAATAGAATAGTATTGTTTTATTCCGAAAGTTATACTAGAACTTAGAGCAAGTTTTACTATAACTTGAGGCAAGTTATACAAGAACTTCGGTAAAGTTATAGTATCTTTTTTTTGAATGATTTGATCTTTTTTCTACAATGGAATGAAGAGCTTCGGAATTAGATTAAAACTTCGTATATCTACAATTCGTCTTTCAAATATTTTGCCGTGTATCCCTTTCCTGACTTAACCAACTGCTCGGGAGTTCCGGTAAAAAGCACTTCACCTCCTCCTTTTCCTCCTTCCGGACCCATATCAATAATATAATCGGCACACTTGATTACATCCAAGTTATGCTCGATAACGATCATAGTATTACCTTTATCTACCAAACGATTAATTACATCTAATAGAACTTTTATGTCTTCGAAATGCAAACCGGTAGTTGGTTCGTCAAGAATATACAAAGTTCTTCCGGTATCTTTCTTAGCTAATTCGGTAGCTAATTTTACTCGCTGGCTTTCTCCTCCTGATAAAGTGGTAGAAGATTGTCCTAATTTTACATATCCTAAACCAACATCCTGCAAAACCTTTACTTTTCCGTATATTTGCGGAATATTTTCGAAGAACTCTACAGCCTGATTGATTGTCATATCTAGTACATCTGCGATGCTTTTTCCCTTGAAACGCACCTCTAATGTTTCACGATTGTATCGTTTTCCTTGACAATCTTCGCAAGGAACCATTACATCCGGGAGGAAGTTCATTTCAATAGATTTGTATCCATTTCCTCCACAGGTTTCACATCTACCACCTTTTACATTAAAAGAAAAGCGACCCGGTTTATATCCTCTTATTTTTGATTCGGGTAAAGTAATAAAAAGGCTTCGTATATCGGAGAAGATGCCGGTATAAGTAGCCGGATTTGAACGAGGAGTTCGTCCAATTGGCGACTGATCTACATTAACTACCTTGTCTATATGCTCTAATCCTGCGACCGACTTGTATGGTTTCGGATCTTGAAGGGATCTATAAAGTTTTTGACTTAATATAGGTTGCAAAGTTTCATTAATTAAGGTCGACTTTCCGCTTCCCGAAACGCCGGTTACACAAATAAAACGCCCCAAAGGAAAGCTTACATCTACATTCTGCAAGTTGTTTCCGGTTGCCCCTTTCAACGATATTTTTTCGCCATTGCCTTTACGTCTCTTTTTTGCATATTGAATTTTTTCGTTTCCATTGAGAAAAGAGGCCGTTAAAGTGTTTGCTTTTAATAATTCTTCCGGTGTTCCGGCAAAAACAATTTCACCTCCTTTTCGTCCAGCCTTAGGACCTAAGTCAACAACAAAGTCGGCATTTAGCATCATATCTTTATCATGCTCGACAACAATGATTGAATTTCCTGTATCACGAAGGTTTTTCAGTGAATCAATCAAACGTTGATTATCTCGTTGATGCAAACCTATGCTTGGTTCGTCTAATATATAGAGAACATTTACTAATTGCGAACCAATTTGAGTTGCTAAACGAATCCGTTGACTTTCTCCTCCCGACAAAGAAGTTGCCGATCTATTCAACGAAAGATAATCTAATCCGACATCCAAAAGGAACTGGATACGAGTTCGGATTTCTTTTAATATTTCAGTTGCTATTTGTTTTTGCTGCTTATTCAAGAATTGTTCAACCTCATTCAACCACTTGGCCAATTCTTTTATATCCATTCGCGAAAGATCTGCAATATTCTTATCATGAATAAAGTAATGAAGAGCCTCTTTATTTAGTCTTTGCCCTGCACATTCAGGACAAGTTGTTACGCGAATAAACTGATCTGCCCATTTTTGAGCAGCAACCGAAGTATCTTGTTCTTGTTGAATGGCAATATATTTGCTAACACCCTCAAAAGTCAGGAAATAATTCGAATTTCCTAACGATTCGTTTTTAATCTGCAGGCGTTCTTCCGAACCATTCATGATTTCATCGAGAGCTTCTTCCGGAACATCTTTCAGCGGAGTTTTGAGAGTTACCTCATATTTCTCTAATATAGCCTCGATCTGCCAAAATATTAAAACATTTCTATACTTGCCCAAGGGTGCAATTCCCCCTTGATAGACCGACAAACCTTGATCTGGTATTATCAAATTACGGTCTATTTGGTTAACTGTTCCTATACCTTTACATTTGGGACAAGCTCCTTGAGGAGAGTTAAAAGAAAAGTTATGCGGAGCCGGCTCACTATATGACAATCCGGTAGTAGGACACATCAAGCGCCGACTATAGTGTCGCACCTCTTCGGTATCTTTGTCCATAACTAATACCAACCCGTCTCCCTGACGCATAGCTAAAGACAAACTTTTTTTTATTCGATCATAAAATTTATCTTCTACTTGAAGTTTATCGATGACTATTTCAACCGAGTGTGTTTTATAACGATCCAGTTTCATGCCGGGAATTATCTCTCTTAGTTCGCCATCTACCCGTACTTGCAAGAAACCTTTCTTTTTAATCTGTTCGAACAATTCACGATAATGCCCTTTTCTGTTACGAACAACCGGAGCCAATAAAAAAATCTTTTTATTAGCGTATTGATTCATAATTAAATCCAGAGTCTGTTCTTCTGTATACTTTACCATTTTCTCCTTAGTAAAGTAAGAATAAGCTTCTCCCGCCCGAGCATAAAGAAGTCGAAGGAAGTCATAGATTTCGGTTGTTGTCCCAACCGTAGAACGGGGGCTTCGATTAGTTGTTTTTTGTTCTATTGATATAACCGGACTTAAGCCGGTTATCTTGTCAACATCCGGGCGTTCTAAGTTTCCTAAGAAATTGCGCGCATAAGCCGAGAATGTTTCAATGTATCTTCTCTGTCCTTCGGCAAATATGGTATCAAAAGCCAAAGAAGATTTTCCACTTCCACTCAATCCGGTTATCACAGTAAAATGATTTCTTGGGATTTGAACATCTATATTTTTGAGATTATGTACACGTGCTCCCTGTACATCTATTTGTTCTATCTGTTTATTCGTCATAGTTGACTATAAATATGCTTTCTGCCTATGTAATATCTTTGTTGGCGCTTAAATGTTCGGGGGCATCGTTTGGTTTGTTTCCCACAATCTATTGTTTATCATGTAGGAGGAGCAACATTAGACTCGGAAAACCCTCAGAAAACTTTTCTGAATTTTAGAAACAATCTACTTATGCTTTATAAAAATCTGCCGGAGGAAAAATATAGTAAGGTAATGCTTATTCGTTTTTTC
>JAJDGO010000032.1 GCA_030265685.1 Bacteroidales bacterium OttesenSCG-928-M11 | reverse complement strand
TTGTGTTATTGCTCCTATTATTTGTTTTTCGACAAATATGCTTCTTCAAGAAACAATTGGCTATCAGTTTGGGTATGAATTGTTGATAGTGAATGCACTCTTAGTAATAGTTGGGCTATTATTTAGTCCAACAAATAAAGTTCGGAAGGATAAGTCCGCTTAAGGGCAGTAACATTTACGTCTTTTCCGATTCGTATTCCGTATTGTCCCATTGCCATTTCTACGGTTTTAATTGCTAAGTCGGGATGATTATTATCTTTACTTAGGTGACATAACCATATGTTTTTGAGATGAAGATCAAAGTTGGCGGCCAAAAACTCGGCTGTTTCCGTATTACAAAGGTGTCCTTTTCCGTTCTTAATTCTTGACTTCAAAAATTCGGGATAATTTCCTCTCTGCAACATTTCTTCATCGTAATTGGCTTCTATAATCAAATGGTTGGCTATTCGGATATATTGGGCAACAGTGCTGGTAATGCGTCCGATGTCGGTTGCTAATACGCATTTTTCGTTTTTGTATTGAACCAAGTATCCTACGCAGTCGCTGGCATCATGAGGAACTTCGAATGCAGTTATTTTAATATCTTTGATTTCGACTGATTGATCTTTCTCTATTATTCGGCGAGATGTGTAAAGTTTTTCGTCGACATAGCGACTATTCTCAATGCCCAGATGAACTAAAGGTGTTGCATAGATAGGAATACCGTATTTTTCGCCAAGACCACCCACGCACTTTATATGATCGGCGTGATCGTGTGTGATAAATACAGCCATAATTTGTTCTAAACCAATCCGATTTTCTTTCAGTGCCTTTTTTATTGTCCGGATCCCAATTCCGGCATCAAGAAGAATCCCATATTCTTCTGTTCCGAGATAATAGCAGTTCCCACTGCTACCGCTTGCTATGCTCAGGAATCGTAATGACATGAATTAATTAAAATGGTTTTACAAAAAGCATGCAAAGGTACAATAAATAATTTATAATTCATAATCGCTAAAAATAAACGAGGCGTGGGCAAAAGATACTAAAACTTCGCTCAAGTTGTTGTATAACTTTGCTTAAGTTATAGTAAAACTTTGCCTAAGTTGTTGTATAACTTGGGTCAAGTTATTAGGAAACTTTTGTCCGGGAGAAATTCTCTTGTCCGGCGAGTAAAACCTGAGCGGGCTACTATTCAACTATTTTTATTGAATAGCTTGATAAATTACGTCTTGTATACGAGGACGGATGTTAAGTCCCATAAGATCTGTTCTCGTTCGGGAAGGATGAACGCGATTGGATAGGAAAATGTAGATAAGGTTATTAGACGGATCGATCCAAAAACAAGTGCCGGTATAGCCGGTATGACCGATAACGCAAGATGGAGTAAGACTTCCTGCAGGACTTCGTTCTATGTTTTTCGGATCAGGTTTGTCAAATCCTAAACCGCGTCGGCTAAAATTGCTCTTCGACTCAACAAAAGTCTTGGTAGTTGTTTTGCTAAAGAACGAAGTTTCGCCATATTCTCCTCCGTTTAGTAGCATTTGGAGTAGTTTGGCCAAGTCGTTTGCGTTCGAGAATAACCCGGAGTTTCCGGATATTCCACCTAAAACCGCTGCGGCTTCGTCATGAACATAGCCTTGAAGTACTTGTTTTCTTAAAAATTGATCGTTTTCGGTGGGAGCAATCACTTCTTTGTCGAATTTATTAAGCGGAAGAAACGTGGTAGTTGTAGAACCTAAGGGGGCAAAAAAGTTGTCGTGTACAAATTCGTCGAAAGGAAGTTTCGAAACATTTTCGACCAATTCTTTCAAAAGTATAAAGTTAAGGTCGCTATACAGGTAATTGTTTACCCGCCCTATTTTAGAATCGACAATTTGTTGAAGGATTTCTTTGTTTATTTCATCTTTGACATAGATTCCTTCTGCCATTAGTTTCCCAAATCCGGCTTGTTCTTTGGTAGAAACAAAGTTATAGTCGTACGAAACATCGTTTCGCATGTATACATTCCGGTCGTAAAGGATAGAATAAAGTTCGTTTTTTTTCGATGAATACAAAGAACCTCGATAGCTCGACGAATCAAGTAGGGTAGTATAAAAAGGAAGAAACGAGCGTAAGCCCGTTTCGTGAAATAATGCATTTTGAATAGTGAGATGCGACTTGTCCGATTCTCTCAGTTCGGGAATATATTTACTCAGTCGATCTCTTAACTGTATTTTTTGATTGTCGAAAAGTTTCATAATAGCAGGAACAGTTGCCGCCGCTTTAGTAATAGATGCTAAATCATAAAGATCATTGTTCTTGACTTGTCTTTTCCCGGAGTAATCGAAATGTCCGAAAGATTTATGATATACTACTACTCCGTCTTTAGCGACCAAAACTTGGCAGCCGGGAAATGCTTTTGCTTCGATTCCTTCGGCAACTATCTCGTCGATATGGTTTAATGTTTGTCGCGACATACCTACATCTTCGGGATGTCCATAAGAAAGACGGGTTTTTTCGGTTTCGATTCCTGTCGAATAATCAAATAACCCGGAGATAGTAACCGGAAGTTTTCCTTTTGCCGCAATACCTCCCATGATAACTTGTGCGGCTGCTTTTTGCGAAGGAGAGGTATTTTCGTAAGCAAGAGTTACTGTATTGGCAAGTTTAATGCTTTCTCCGAATCTTTTTAGTCGATAAGGAGAAATAAAGAAACAAAGATGGGTTTCTTTTTGCCTGCAAATGGTTTGTAAAATAGCCGAATCGGAGGCTTTTGTTGATGCAATAGCACAAATTACGGTATTATAGTTCTTGAGTTGGGATAAGGTATTTTCAGTTAATGCGTCAACTGCAAAGAACTCGGCGTCTGTGTATAAGGAAATAGTTTCGAAAAAAGATTTTTTTTCACTATCTCCAACCATAACAATAGCGATTCTTTTCTTTTCAAGATCTTTGATCGGGATGGAGTTATCTTTGTTTTTTAGAAGAGTTATTGCCGCTTCGTTCAATTTTTCTATTAAGAAGTCCGCATGAGAAGAATTGATTCGTTCCTGTAAACCCTCGATCTGTATGGGAACATATTGGTTTAGCCCGACAATGTATTTATATTGTAGTATCTTTCGACACTTTTTTTCGATGGATTCGGGCGAAATGATTCCATTTTCTATTGCTTGTCTTACGGCAATATAGTCTTTCTCGGGATTACTTGGACTTAATAAAACGTCATTTCCTGCAAGAAGAGCTTGAACACAAGGGTTATGTTTTCCGCTTATTGCTCCTTGCATTACCAAAGCATCAGTAAAAGTTAGTCCGGAAAATCCTAATTCCGAGACAAGAAGTTTTTCTACAATTTCGGGCGACAAAGATGTTGGTAGATTAGTTTTACTATCAAGTGCCGGAACCGAGAGGTGTCCGGTCATAATTCCGGCGAAACCTTCGTCGATAAAACGGGTAAACGGGTAGAGTTCTACCGAATCTAAACGGGCTTGATTGTGATTGATCTTCGGTAAAGCTTTATGAGAATCTGTATCTGTATCACCATGTCCGGGAAAATGTTTTCCAACTGCGATCACATTCTTGCTTTCTAATCCTTCGGCATAAGCAATTCCTTTCTCAGTTACAAGGAAAGGATTTTCTCCGAAAGAACGATCTCCGATAACTGGGTTTGCCGGATTATTATTTACATCTAATACCGGAGCAAAGTTTATGTGTACGCCCAACTGATTACACTCTCTTCCTACCTCTTTCCCGTATTGCCTGATAAGGTTATTGTCTTGTATTGCCCCCAACATCATATTATGTGGAAACAAAGGAGTATCGTTTTTTAAGCGCATCGCTAATCCCCACTCACCATCAAAGGAGATAAGCAATGGAATCTTACTGTTTTTTTGATATAAATTAGTATTTTTTGCTTGATCTGTAAGCTTTCCTCCGGAAAAGAGAAGGCCTCCTATGTGCAGATCGTGAATGTATTTGTTGACTTTGTCGTTCCATGATGAGGCAGGATCCGCAACAACCATAAATAGTTGTCCTACTTTTTCGTCAAAAGTCATTGTCTTCATCACCGAGTCTACCCAATGATTCATCGCTTTATTATTAGTAGCTTCGTACAGATCGACTACTTTTTGCGCATAAGTATTGGATACACAAACAACAAATAAAATAAAGAGGGCAAATCGCTTCATGTTATCGTTTGTTTAATTCGTTTCTTCCATCTTAATATCCAAGCGTCCGACAGATAACCCTCTTTCTCCTACTTGACTAATCGTAACTGTTTTCCCGTCTTTGTTTTTAATGTAGACAGGTTCTTCTAAATAGGTATGGGTGTGACCTCCCAAAATAATATCAATATTTCGAGTTTGTTTGGCTAAAGTAATATCTCCCATCTCCTCTTCTTTTTCGAAGTATCCCAAGTGAGAAAGACAAATGATCAGATCACAGTCTTTTTCTTCCCGAAGAAAATCAGCAGTTTCGTTAGCTGATACAATAGGATCGAGATATTTCATTCCTTCGTAATTAACTTTTGCTACTAAACCTTCGGGTTCGGGGCTTAACCCGACAACACCAATACGAATACCTTCTTTTACCCAAAGGATATATTTGTGAGTCATCCCAGCCAAAGCGGTTTGAGAAAAGTCGAGATTGGTCGTTATAAAGGGAAAGTTGGCTTGTTGTACAATATCCTTTAGTGTATTTAACCCATAATCAAATTCATGATTACCAATAGTTGCCGCATCTAATTTCATAAAATTCAGAATATCGACTTCTGCTTTTCCTTTAAATACATTGAAGTAGGGAGTTCCTTGTACAAAGTCGCCGCAATGAAAAAAGAACACAATATTATTCTTTGATCTTACGTCCTCGATAATAGCATTAATGCGAGCCATTCCTCCTCTATTTGGAAATTTTGGATCACTTTCCGGAGTTGGTTCTATTCTGCTATGAGTATCATTCACGTGAAGAACGACAATGTCTTGAGCTTGTAGCCCGATGCTACTAAGGATTAATAATAATCCGATTGTCCAGTTTCGCATCAATTTCATAGTTGTTGACTGTTTGTTGCTTTACGTATTCAATCATTATATCACGAAGTGTTTCATGAGATTCTTTCTTATTGGTTGCTTCTTTGAAAACTACCATGCCATCGTTACCTTCTGCTAAATAATCTAAGGTAGCTATTTTGTATATCTTGTCGATATTTACTGATTCTCCTCCAATCTTCAAAGATTTAAGATTGTTTTTCTCTATCACGACTTCTAAGTTGTCGGAAAGTCCTTGCCCGCCTTCTAAAGCAATAGCTTCAAAAAATCGAATTACGGCTTCTCCCGGCAAATCAAGTAAAACTAATGTGTTGTCAAATGAATAAATCTCGTATAAATCTTCGACTAATATGGTGCCTTCGTTAAGTGTTGAGCGAATACCTCCGTTATTTACTACGGCAAAATCTGCTTCTCCCCACAACTCGATTGCTTTTTTTCGCATAACATCGGCGGTGAAATTGGTAAGTAAGCTTTGCGGACGCCCTTTAATCATTGTTTGTTTGGCAAATCCTATTTCAATATTCATTTGATTCTCAAGAGATTGCTTATAAGAGTTGACAAGTGACTCCATCTCCGGGTTTAATTTTTCGTCCCAACTTGAATCAACTGCAATTCTATTTGATTCTATCTCGCTTATTGTATATTGTCTTGGAGCACAAGACGTCCATAGTAGGGAGGTTATTATAAAAATCAGTAAATTATCCTTCTTCATACGATGTATTTTCTACTTCTTTTACGCGTTTAAATAGATCTGATGCAAATACAAAATCGTTTAGTTCTTTATTAGATGAGTGCATAATCTCATTTTTGTTTCCAACCCACTCTTTCTTTCCTTGACTTATGAAAATAATCGTTTCTCCGATATTCATTACCGAGTTCATATCGTGAGTATTAATAACTGTTGTCATCTCATATTCTTTAGTTATGTCAAATATAAGATCATCAATCAGCAAAGATGTTTTAGGATCAAGGCCGGAATTCGGTTCGTCGCAAAAAAGATATTTGGGATTAAGAGCAATTGCTCGTGCAATTGCGGCTCTTTTCATCATTCCACCGCTAATTTCGGCAGGAAACAAGTCTCCTGCATGACTTAAATCTACTCTTTCTAAACAGAATTTTGCCCGATTTAATCGTTCTTTTCTGCTCCTCGAACCAAACATAGTTAGAGGAAACATTACATTTTCCAACACAGTCATAGAATCAAATAGAGCTGATCCTTGGAAAAGCATCCCCATTTCGCGTCGCAACATTTTAAGTTCTTTCCTTTTCATGGAAGTAAGGTTGCGATTGTCGTAAAATATATCTCCTTTGTTTGCCCGTAAAAGCCCAATGAGAAGCTTCATCAAAACTGTTTTTCCGGAACCACTTCGTCCGATGATCAAGTTTGTTTTCCCTGTCTCGAAAACAGTGCTTACATCGTGCAAGACTTCGTGATTATCAAATGATTTGAATAAATGTTTTGCTTCGATCATTAGCTTAATATTAATTGAGTTAATACTAAATCCAGAAATAAGATCAAGATACTACAAGCAACTACTGAGTTTGTACTGGCTTTTCCTACCTGAAGAGCTCCCCCTTTTACATTATAACCGAAGTAAGCAGATACTGAAACTATAACAAAAGCGAATACCATTGCCTTAAAGAATATGTACCAAAGGTAACCGGGATTAAACCAATATTGAATACCAACTTCGAATTTTGCCGGAGTAAGCATGTCGGTTACCCAAGATAAAGTAAAACCTCCCAAAAGTCCGAAAAACATACTTAGGATAACTAAGATAGGGATGAAGAAAACAAAAGCCGTAATTTTAGGAAGTATTAAATAATTGGAAGAGTTTACTCCCATTATTTCCAAAGCGTCTATTTGTTCGGTCACTCTCATTGTCCCAATTTCGGACGCAATGTTTGATCCTACTTTCCCGGCCAATATAACACACATAATAGTTGAAGAAAATTCTAAAAGAATAACTTCGCGAGTTACAAAACCTGTAGTAAAGTCGGGTATAATAGGCGATTCTATGTTCAGTTCTATTTGCATCGCCAATACAGCTCCTATAAATATAGAAATGAATATAACGATACCGATAGAGTCTATCACTAACTTGTATATTTCGTTAGTCATTTGCTTGAAGAATACACTCCAACGCTCCGGTACGGTAAGTGTTCGGTAAATAAGTATTAAATATTCCCCAAAACTCTGTAATGCCTTAATCAACATATATTATCTTTGAATATCATATAAGAGCACAAATATACAATATTTTTACTATTTTTGCCCCTAAATTTACCTGTCTCATGGAAGAAAAAATACTAAGAACAGAAAATCTTGTTAAGGTTTATCGTAATAGAACGGTAGTTAATCATGTATCTATCAATGTAAGACAAGGGGAAATTGTTGGATTGTTAGGTCCTAATGGAGCCGGAAAAACAACAACTTTTTATATGGCTGTTGGATTAGTTACTCCGAATGAAGGCACAATTTACTTAGATGATCTTGATATTACCAAATATCCTGTCTATAAAAGAGCGCGAGCCGGTATCGGATACCTTGCACAAGAGGCTTCTGTGTTTCGTAAAATGAGCGTTGAGGATAATATTCGGTCGGTACTCCAAATGACTAATAAGCCAAAAGACTATCAAAAAGATAAATTAGAAACTCTTATTTCCGAATTTGGTTTACATAAAGTCCGGAAGAACTTAGGAGATCAACTTTCGGGAGGAGAACGTCGCCGGGTAGAAATTGCAAGATGCCTCTCTATTGACCCGAAGTTTATTATGCTTGACGAACCTTTTGCCGGAGTTGACCCGATTGCCGTTCAAGATATTCAACAAATTGTCGGGCAACTAAAACATCGCAACATAGGTATCCTTATTACCGACCATAATGTACACGAAACGCTCAGTATTACTGATAGAGCTTATCTATTATTCGAAGGAAAAGTTCTATTTCAAGGTACAGCTGAAGAATTAGCTGCTAATCCTATTGTAAGAGAGAAGTATCTTGGTAAAGATTTCGAACTTCGAAAAAAGACTTTATAATTAATCTTCATGAGCGCAGACTTTATACTTAGTGAACTTATCTCTGTTGCCGACGAAGATAAGGCGAAACATTTGCAACGTTTTTTTAAGACCGGTAAAGGAGAATACGCCGAAGGCGACTTGTTTCTAGGAATTGTTGTGCCACATACCCGCGATATTGTTAAAAGAAGCCAACCTTTATCTTTAAGCGAAATTCAAATTCTTTTGGATTCTCCGTATCATGAAGCGCGATTAGCCGGTTTACTTCTTTTGGTTAAGCAATTTAAAAAAGCAACAGATTCGGATAAGGAAGCGATGATTGCTTTCTTTCTGAAAAATGCAAAGCGTTGCAACAATTGGGATTTAGTAGATTTATCATGTCGCGACCTATTAGGTGCTTATCTTCTCGATAAAAAAGATCGTTCTATTTTGTATAAGCTTGCCGAAAGCGACAATCTTTGGGAGCAACGAATATCGATTGTTTCTACATGGACTCTTATAAAACACCGGCAATTTGAGGATACTTTGCAATTGGCGGTTATTTTTCTCTCTCACAAACACGATTTGATGCATAAAGCGGTAGGTTGGATGCTTCGAGAAATAGGGAAAAAAGATAAAGAAACTCTTATTTCTTTTTTAGATAAATACTGTCGCCAGATGCCACGTACGTCTTTACGGTATGCTATCGAGCATTTTTCTCCGGAAGAACGAATGTATTATATGAAAGCATAACCCTACTTTTAAAATAAAAGTAGGAGAAAACTTTTCTTGTTTCCTAATAAGTCTGTTTGAAAGATAGTAGTTCTTGGGTAGTTTTCTGTACAGAGAATATTTATTTTCTGTACAGAAAAGTTTTATTCTCTGTACAGAAAATTTTTAAACCCTTTATTCTTCCGGTCGAAAGAACAAATAAGTTGAAGAGAGTTTGTTTCCGGATTCGAAAAATTGGTTCTATTCTTGTTGACGTTGTCTTACAACTTCATAGACCAAGACGGCAGCTGCCGCCGAAACATTAAGGGAACTGATGTTGCCTAATATTGGAATTTTAACCATTTCGTCGCAAATACGAAGATTGTCCATGCTTATTCCCATGTCTTCTCCCCCAAGAATGATGGCAGTTGGTGTTGAATAATTGGCAGTTGTATAATTTTCTGTTGCTTTTTCTGTTGCTGCAATGACATTGTATCCGCAATTTTTCAGGAAAGTAATAGCTTCTGTTATGCTATTTTCTTTACAAACCGGGATGTTTAGTAAGGCTCCAGCCGAAGTTTTTACGGCGTCGGCATTAACAGATACGCTATTGCGGGTAGGAATTACTAATGCATCTACTCCGGCACACTCGCAACTGCGGGCAATAGCACCGAAATTGCGAACATCTGTTATACCATCTAATAGAACAATAAAAGGAACTTTGCCTTCTTCGTACAAGAAAGGGACTATGTCTTCCAATTTTTGGTAACTAATAGAAGAGATAAAGGCAATGACTCCTTGATGATTTTTTCTCGTTAAACGGTCTAACTTTTCTTTTGGAACTCGTTGGATCGGGATATTGGTTGTTTTTACTATCTGAAATAGTTCGCGCGACAATTCGTTTTGCAAATCTCTTTTCATTAAGATTTTATCAACCTCTTTACCTGCTTGTATTGCTTCGATAACGGCTCGTGTTCCGAAGATCATTTCGCTTTCTTTCATACGATTTAATTTTATCTTATGGTGTATGAAACTTTTGATGAATTTTATTTAATCCTTGTTTTTGGCAAAATTTAGATTAAATAGATTTCATGTCCGTTTCATTTCTTTTGTTTTAGTAATTCTTTTGCATTATTAATAGCTGCTTCTGTCAAAGTAGAACCGCTAAGCATCTGAGCAATCTCGGTAATTCGTTCTTCTTCGTTTAGTAAGCGGATATAAGTTTCTGTAGATTGTTCGGAGTCTTCTTTGTACACTTTGTATTGTGCTTTGCCTTGTGCTGCAATTTGAGGTAAATGTGAGATGGTAATAACTTGCATTGTCTTGCCCATCTCGTGCATTATTTCTCCCATTTTACTTGCAATTTCTCCCGATACGCCTGTATCTATTTCATCTAATATAATAGTTGGGAGAGTTCCGGTGCCTGCAATTAGAGTTTTTATTCCTAACATTAGTCGAGATATTTCTCCTCCGGAGGCAATTTGTGAAATAGGTTTTAAAAATCC
Source organism: Bacteroidales bacterium OttesenSCG-928-M11 (assembly GCA_030265685.1). GTDB lineage: Bacteria > Bacteroidota > Bacteroidia > Bacteroidales > Azobacteroidaceae > Azobacteroides. The sequence continues at coordinate 9,120 of JAJDGO010000032.1, read as the reverse complement.
ATTCTTCGAAGAGGAAAAAAGATATTCTACTTGGTCGATTCCGGTGGGATCGGGAGTTTGTTTTGGCTTTAACTCTACTTCGAAATTAATATTAGGCATGCCCAGTTTTTGTACAAAAGAGGTTAGTTTCTCTTTTAGCAAAAGAGCAGCCTTTTTTCTTTTTCCGGATAAGTCTTCGGCTTTTTTCAATGTAGACGAATAAGCCGATTGAACTTCTTTTTCGATCCGGACAATGTCTTCGTCATAATTATCTATTTCGTCTAATTTATTTTTTAACTCATCTCTTAAAGCAATCAATTCGATATTAGTATTTAATTGATGTTTTTGTTGTAGAGAATAAATTAAGTCTAATCGTTCGCTTAATTCTCGGTATCTATCGGGGTCGAACTCTAATTTATCTTGTGCGGATGCGATACTATAATTGAGTTCTTTCAAATCAATGTAGGCGGTTTCTATTCTTTCTGCAAACTCGTTGGCGTTGGGATATATTTTTTGTAGGCTTTCGGCTACGGAAAGAAGTTCTTTTAAAGTATAGATTACACCTGTAGTATCGTTCGAAAAACCTTGTTCCAGTTTATATAGTCCTGTTTTTATTTCTTCTACATGGGATAAAAGTTGCAACTCGCTTTCTATTTCTTCTTGTTCGTTTGGTTTTAATCCGGCTTCTTCCAACTGAATATACTGATGCCGCAAATAATCTTCTTCTTTTCGGAAAGCGATTGCTTTATTTTTTAATTCTTCTAAGTCTTTTTTTAGTGAAATATAAGTAGTAAAAGACTGAATGTATTGTTGTTTGATATTTTTATTCTCTCCTAATGTATCCAATACATTGAGTTGGAATTTATTATCTTTGAGAAGTAAATTTTGATGTTGGGAATGTATATCAATAAGTATGGCTCCCAACTCTTTTAGTTCGTTTAAGTTTACAGGAGAATCGTTGATAAAAGCTCTCGACTTGCCCGAATCCCATATTTCACGACGTAGGATACATTGCTCCGGATCGTATTCTAGATCATGTTCTTTAAAAAGAGATTCTAAATGATAGGACGAAATATTAAAAATTCCTTCGATTACACACTTGTTTTCTCCTTGTTTGATATATTTACTATCGACGCGTTGTCCTAATATAAGGGACAAAGCTCCTAATATAATTGATTTTCCTGAGCCTGTTTCTCCCGTTATAACCGAGAATCCTTCCGGGAAACTGATCTCAAGATGGGAGATCAAGGCATAATTATGGATAGTTATTTGTTGAAGCATTGATAGTTACTTCTTCAAGGGTTCTAACTTATTGGATAGGGCAGGGAAGATGCTTCTTAATAAGTCGTAAGTTTCTTTCTTTTCTTCTTTCGTTGCTTTGGATGCTATCTGTACAATCTCCTCTAACTTGGCGTCGGCAAACATTTGTAAAATAATTTCCGAGCCTCTAACTGATTGCACTTCTTTTAGAACTTTCAAGCCATTTAGTATAGTTGTTCTCCCTCGATCGGGATTAGCTGCCATTTCGTCTAATCCTTTTCTATGATAAGTATACCAATATTCTCTAAAAGGTTTCATTGATTCTTCGTTAAGTCCGTTAATTATAGAGGTACGACTTCTATTGTCATCGAAAGAAGACCATCCTTCCCATCCGGTTGCTTGAGCAGATGAAGCAAGTGATTGTGCTGTTCTGTAAAAACTAGCTCCTCCTAATGGAGAGAAACTGTCAAAGTCTAAAGCTAAAATCAAATTACTATAGAAAGCTAAAGCTGCAACTAAGTTATTGTCGACGTATGTGTCTTGCATTTCAATAGGAGCACCTTGAGTATATTCGAACTCTATTTTAGAATCGCGCCAATTAAGTGTGGTAGAAGTATAGGAAGAATTATAAATAGGACGCCTTGCCGTGACAAAGAGTTCGGCTTTAATTTTGCTGTTGTCTTCTACTTCTTGTATTGTTAATAAGAAAGAGCAGTCAATCTTTTCATTATTTGCGAAAGTTGCAGAACTCCATTGCCGATTATTTAGGAATTGATAGATAGCACTCTCTAAAGTTGTGAATATTTCTCTGTTTGTACCTTGAATACGATTACTATTTACACTGACGGTTACATTCAGTTCTTGCCCGTATGATGATATAACCAACGAGAACAATAGGAGTAATATTGAAATTTTCTTCATTATAATATTAATTCGGATACTTTATCAATTATATCTGTCGCTACTTCTTTCTTTGTTTTTAGTTCAAAATCTTCTTTTTTTCCGTCGAAGGAGATAATACTTATCTTATTTGTATCTGTTCTAAATCCTGCTCCTTTGTCTTGCAGCGAATTAAGGACGATAAAATCTAAGTTCTTTTTCTTTAGTTTTGCTATTGCATTGGGGATCTCATTGTTTGTTTCTAATGCAAATCCTACAAGAAATTGGTTTTCTTTTTTTATTTTTCCGAGCGATGCCGCTATATCCGGGTTAGGAACTAAAGATAGATTTAATTCTTCGTTGTTTGTTTCTCGTTTTATCTTTTCCGAACGATAATCGGCCGGCTTATAATCGGCTACTGCAGCACAAAGTATTCCTCCGTTTGTTTGTGGAAAGTAAGTCATTGCTTGCTTGTACATTTCTTCGGCAGACTCAATATCAATTCGTTTAATATTAGGATGATCTATACTTATATTTACAGGTCCGGTAATTAGAACAACTTCAGCTCCTCTTTTGGCACATTCTTCAGCCAAAGCAAATCCCATCTTCCCGGAAGAGTAGTTGCCTATATAACGAACAGGATCTAACTTTTCATATGTTGGACCTGCTGTTATCAGTATTTTTTTTGTTAGTTGATTTTGTTTTTCAAAAAAGGCTTCAAGATGCTTTACAATTTCGTCCGGCTCCTCCATTCTTCCCTTTCCTTCCAAACTACTGGCTAAATAACCGCTTGCAGGTTCTATGATATAGTTGCCATAACTTTTAAGTTTTTCTATGTTTTGTTGAGTAGAAGGATGTTTGTACATGTCTAAATCCATTGCCGGAGCAATAAATATAGGAGCTTTCATGGAAAGATATGTTGTTATCAACATATTATCTGCTATTCCACAGGCCATTTTCCCAATAGTTGCAGCCGTAGCAGGAGCAATAATCATTAAGTCTGCCCATAACCCTAAGTCAACATGACTATTCCATGTCCCATCATTTGCAGTGAAAAATTCACTTACTACGGGTTTTTGAGTCAAAGCCGACAATGTAACCGGAGTAATAAACTCTTTTCCGGCCGGAGTAATGACGATTTGTACTTCAGCTCCTTTTTTTATTAGTGCCCGAGACAAATAAGCGGCTTTATAAGCAGCAATACTTCCCGTAATACCTAAAACTATTTTCTTTCCCTTTAGCATATATCTTCAAAAAAACGCCGAAAGGTAGTCAAAAAACCAAGTATAAGCAAGATGTTTTACTAAAAACCCTCTATTTTTGTTTAAAAACGCCGATATTATGCAGTTTATATAAAAAAACTCGCAGAAAATGAAAGAAATGAAAAAAATAACTTATTTTTGCAACGTGTTATGTTCTATTACAAAATGCAAGATGCATAGTTTTAGAGAGTGATAGAGAATGTTAATAGTAAAATTATTTCAAATTTTTTTAATATGAAAAGAATTCAATTACTTATTGTGTTAGTGCTTGTTTGCGGTTTTAATATGAAAGCGCAGTATACTCATCCGCTGGATGTTGAGAATCAATATCCGGGAGATGAAAGAGCTAAAGCAATTTATGATGATGCATTGCATACATCATTAGATCCTTCTGCAACAGCAGTAAGAACAACTTGGTTGGCTAACCGTCCTGGAGACAATTGGTTTATCTCTGCAGGAGCGGGAGCAAGTGTTTTATTCAGTGAAGAAACTCGTTACATGGATTTTGGAGATCAAATAAGCGCTCCTTCTTTCCAATTTTCTTTTGGTAAATGGTTTTCTCCAGTATGGGGACTTCGTGTTAATGCAACATATTCTCCAGAATTGAAAGGTTTTGCTACTTGGTCTACAGAAGGTCCTACCGGACGTGGATTCGGAAGCTGGTATATTGGAAAAAATTATCCATCAGAAGTAAACAATGCTCATGGTAAAATAACTAATACCTATCTTCATGCTTTTACAGAAGAAGGAGCAGCTGAAGTTTACGAACGTTTCTTAAAAGATGGTGATTATATCGAAACAGACAAAGGAGCCGGTTATACTTATGATGTAGAATATGCCGGAGCTTCTGTTGATTTCTTGTTAAACCTAAAGAATTTATTTACTCCTTATAATCACAAAGCATTCTTCAACCCAGTATTATATGCTGGTTTGGGTTATGCACATACATTTGGAGACAAAGATAATGACATCACTGCTGTAAATAGCATGATGATTAAAGCTGGTTTACAATTAAATTTCCGTTTACATGATCGTTGGGATTTATTTATAGATGCTCAAGGACTTATGTTACCTGAAGTATTTGACCGTCGCGTTGGAGATAATGCATCACAAGATGGAGTTGCTAATTTGATGGCAGGTCTTACTTACCGTATCAATTTCCGTCATTTCATCAAAGCTCCTATCTATGATCAGAGAGAAATTGATGCATTAAATCGTGAAATTAATGAACTACGCAACCGTCCGGAAGTTGTTTGTCCTCCGGTTGTTGTATGTCCTCCAGTTGTTGAGCCGGAACCAGAACCATTTGTATTAACTCCGGTATTCTTTACACTTGATAGTTATGTAGTTCGCGATAACCAATGGTTAAGTATTGCTAAAGCTGCTGAGTATTTGGTTGATAATCCTTCTGCAAGACTTCGTATTGCTGCTTACGCTGATAAAAACACAGGTAATCCAGCTCACAACATGAAGTTGTCTGAAAACCGTGCTAAAGCTGTTGCTAATGTATTGGTAGAGAAATTCGGTGTTAACCGTAATCGTCTTGAACTTGAGTTCTATGGTGATAAAGTTCAACCGTTTGCAGAAAATGACTGGAACCGTGTTGCTATCTTTGTTCTTCCATAAGAATAAGAAGATAATTTAGAATTAAGAAGAGAGCTGCCTATTTGGGTGGCTCTCTTTCTTTTCAAGACAAAGAGGTTGTTTGCCTATTCCAAAATAATCTTGTATCTTTGTCCCGCTTATAACTTAGAGAGGTGCTCGAGTGGTTGAAGAGGCACGCCTGGAAAGCGTGTATACGCCAAAAGTGTATCGAGGGTTCGAATCCCTTCCTCTCTGCAAATGATGAAAAGACTTGCGAATTATGTTCGTAAGTCTTTTTTAATTGTATCTTTGTCAAGTACTATATATATGTAGAAAGGAGATTGTGATTTTATTTTATACAAAATTTCTCCTTCCTTTGATATTAGTACCGAAACGCTAACTCTAATAATTTATACTATATAATAAGAAGTTTAAATCAGCTCAATGCCATGAAAGTTCGATTTTTCCTTTCCCTATTTTCTCTCATATCTGTTTTTTCTCTTTTTGCCCAAGAGGAAAAATCTATCGAATTACATGTTGGTAAAAACTTAGCTTCCCAAGTTTTGTTTTATCCTCAAGAGAAGCTTTATTTACAAACCGATCGTCCTTATTATGTAAATGGGGAAAAGATTTTTTTTCGAGTTTTTTTGTTTCATGCTTCAGTTAATCGCCCTTTGTATTTAAGTCGTTATGTTTATGTTGAACTTATAAATCCGGAGAATGAGATTGTACTTCGTCAACAGATACGGATTGATAAAAGTCATACTTTTCATGGATATTTAAGTTTGCCAGAAGATTTAGCAGAGGGCTATTATTATGTACGTTCTTATACTCGCTATATGGAAAATATGGGAGAAGAATGGTTCTTTTCTCGTTCTGTTTTTATTGCCGATCCTAATTCTGTTAAGAATGAAATGGAAACAGATATTACTTATTTGAACGAAAAAGAATTGAAATTAGGTATTCGATTTAAAGACCATAAAACGAAAGCAATTTCACGGCCGAATCAAATTAAACTAACCTTACTACGTAACAAAGAAATATATGAATTAAAGTCGGATGAAAATAATTGGTTTTATCAAAAGCTTCCTCTTCGGGATTCAGATACGAAACGTGGTTTGTTGATAGAGTATATAGATGGAACAAATTCTTTCTCTAAATACATTCAATTGCCTCGCCAAAGTAATATTCCGGAAATTCATTTTTATCCGGAAGGTGGATATCTACTTAATGACGTTAAAAATCGAATTGCCTTCAAATCTTTGTTCCCCGATGGTAAACCTGCGGAAATATATGGTTCGGTATTTAATTCAAAGGGAGAATTACAAACAGAATTTAGTACTTTACATGATGGTATGGGCGACTTCTTTTTAATTCCTCAAATTAATGAAACTTATTATGCCGAATGTATTTGTAAGGATCAAATAATAAAAGTATATCTGCCGATTGTAAAATGTGGGTTGTTTGTTCTACAAACTTCTTGGGAATCGGATAGCCTTTCTGTATGTGTTAAGAAATCAAAATCTTTACTACCCCGTCCCCTTTACCTTCTAATAACTCGTCAAGGAGTTCCTTTTATTTTCGAAAAATGGAATTTTGAAAATGAGATAAAAAAGTTTGATAAAAATCTATTTAAAATAGGTATTAGTCATTTAATGTTGTTGGATGAAAGCTTGATTCCCTTAAGCGAACGTCTTGTCTTTAATAATCAGTATGATGCAGTAGTTACCGAGTTTCAACTAAATAAAGAAAAATATAAGCCAAGAGAGGAAATCAAGATGAATATTCATTTTCCCGAACTTCAGCCAGATTCAGTTCCGATAACTTTTGCTATTTCAATAACGGATGATAAAGACTTTCTTGTGGATACAACTACAAATATTATGTCCGAAATTCTGCTATCATCAGAGTTAAAAGGGAAAATTAATAATTCTGCCTGGTATTTTAGCCAAGATACAATGGCTATGGTCGCAGCCGATTTATTAATGATGACACATGGTTGGCGTTGTTATTATATTGAAGAAGCGCTACAGGGAAATATAAAAAAAACAGCAAAAGGAGCCGAATCTTCTCATTCAATTTCAGGTATGATTACTAATCGGCGAGGAAACTCGGAGCCTGAAGGTTTAATTAAAGTTCGAGCGTTAGGATATGGTGTAGTAGGTGTTATTCAAGCAAATGAAGATGGGTTTTTTTATTTGGATGATTTTGAATATCCAGACAAAACAGCTTTTCATTTATATGGGACTAATAAAAAGAAAAAAACAAATGTTGAAGTTCTTCCAGATACAATTATTTATCCGACAGCAGCATTGACAAATGACTATGGTTTTGTTGAATTAAAAGAGTCAATAACAGATGAAGACTTTTTTAATTATGTAACAAAAGCAGATCATAAATATTTAATAGAAGAAGGAACACGTACGATTCACTTAAATGAAGTAAAAGTAACAGCAACTCGAAAAAAAGGAGAGAAGCTTCGTTTTGATAATAAAACAAGTTTTACTTCAAACAAATGGCTTTCTCCAGAAGATATAGAAGAAGTTCCTCCTGCTGATTACGAAGGTTTACTTTATAGACTAAGTGGAGTTTCCGTAGATGATAACAATGATAAAAAAATAATAATGGTAGGATTATCATCAGCTTCGATTGTGGTAAATGGAATTCTATTGAATGGAAATTACGATGAACTTGAAAGTCGTTATAATATAAGTGAGATCGCACAGGTAGAAATCTTTACTGATCTTACAGAAAAACTATTTTTTGGACAAGGCAAACCTGTTGTAGCTTTCACTACTTGGCCAGCAGGTTATCAACGTAATAATGAAACCAGTAATAATGAATATTCTAAAACTATCGTTCCTTTAGGTTATCAAGTTCCGGTTGAATTTTATTCACCGAGATATGATACACCGGAATCATTATCCGATCCAAGTCCTGATTTACGAAGTACAATTTATTGGAAGCCGGATATTTTTTTACAGAAAACAAATGAGACAAGTGTCGATTTTTATTCAGCCGACGCTCCGACAACTTACTCGGTTATTATTGAAGGAGTTGGTAGTAATAGAAATTTTATTTACTTAAAACAAGAAGGGGCAATAAAAGTAGAGTAATATTAAAAATATTTATAAGAAATAGGTAAGAGATAATGATTGATCTTTCCTGTGCTGGACGAATCATATATTCTTCGTCTCAAAATCTCATCAACTTCATTAGAGTGTAACTTCATAACTTCTTGCGGTTCGAAATTAACTTTTTATATCTCTATGTCAAATGATTTTTTATCAAAAGCTTACCTTTGAGAGACTTAAGGCTATATGGAAAATATGCTTTTGCTGTTGATGAGTTAATTTAGGATTGTATTTTTGAGGAGTATAGTTTTTATTTGATAATTCATTATATAAGTCAAGCATCAAATATGTTACTTTGCTTATTCTTAATTTATCATCCTCTGGAATAAATTTATCATAATTAAATTCTATAGGTAATATTATTTCATCAATTATGTCAAGAGATACACCCTCCCACATACTTCTTAAGGTTTTTCTATCGATAAACCCTTTATAATAATAGAAGGCCACTTTTTGATAAAATATGGAAAAATAACGTCTCATCATATGTATTGAATCTGTTTCTTTAGTTTCTTTTTTTACAAGATTAACATACCGGTCAACATAAGTTTTTGGATTTTTCCTATAAAAGTCATAAAGATGTTTTTTGTACATTCCCATCTTCTCCTGTAAGCATTCGTCCATTATCTCTTTTAATACAGTTTTATGAAAAATCTTTTTATTATTTTTACGAACATAAAAAAAAGAAGCAATAGATATAGTAAATGCAAGTATGGAGATGCTAATTTCTATAAAATCAACCGTAAAATAAATAATATTACACATCAGCTTTCAGTTTTTATCAACGTTACAAAGGTAGTAATAATCTTGAGAAAGGAAAAGCCTTGCCGAAGTGAGGTTAAATTGTAATTATTCTTCTGTTTTATTTATTTTGCAGAACTCGCTTAAATCTGTTACTTTGTTTTTCCGCCAAGACAAAGGGGTATATCCTGTAAATTTAGAAAATTGTTTTCCGAAGTTACTTTTGTCACTAAACCCTACTTTGAATCCGATTTCCATTACCGGAGAATCTATATTTTCGA
>JAJDGO010000031.1 GCA_030265685.1 Bacteroidales bacterium OttesenSCG-928-M11 | reverse complement strand
GAATATAGAAACAAGTTTCAAGCAAATACGCCTGTTCGGGATTGTATTTGTATGCCTGTGTGCCGGGATTGTGGGTTATGCCCTTTGGAACTCGTACAGTTTTGCAGAAAAACAGCGTGAAAAGATTTACGTCCTTGATGGGGGTAAATCCCTTATGTTGGCACTTTCGCAGGACTTATCACAAAATCGTCCCGTAGAAGCAAGGGAACACGTTAAGCGTTTCCACGAACTCTTTTTCACCCTTTCGCCGGATAAGAACGCCATTGAATCGAACATACAGCGTTCCTTATACTTGGCGGATAAAAGTGCTTTTAATTACTATAAGGACTTATCCGAAAAGGGGTATTATAACCGTATCATTTCCGGGAACATCAACCAGTCGGTACAGGTGGACAGTGTAATATGCAACTTCGACCACTATCCTTATCAGGTGGCTACCTATGCCCGGCAAATGATTATCCGGGAAAGCAGTGTTACCGAAAGAAGCCTTATTACCCGATGCCGGTTGCTGAACTCTGTAAGGAGTGATAACAACCCGCATGGATTTACCATTGAAGCTTTCGAGATTACAGAGAATAAGGATTTACAAGTATTAAAGCGGTAGGGCTATGATAAAGAAATCATTAATAAACCTGCGGGACTGGGTAGATGATAAGCTGCGATACGCTTGTGGAAGGCTGTCGAAAGATGCCCGGATAATCATTATCATAACCTTTATTCTCGGCGGTAGCATCCTATCTATTTACTGGACGGTTTCTTCCATATATAATATAGGAAAGAAGAGTGCAGAGAAAGAATTTATGGAGATAAGGCACATTGAACGCTTGGAACTGGAACGAAGAGACAGTATAAACCATTATCAATTACAAAAATATGGAACAGAATCAGAATTTGAATCAGGAAACGAGTAACAACAAAGAAAGGAAAGAGAAAAAACAGCTTTCTCCACAGGAATTACAGAAACGGAAGAAACTAATCATCTTCCCATTGATGTTCCTTGCCTTTGCCGGATGTATGTGGCTGATATTTGCCCCGTCCTCAAAAGACGAAGTAAAGCCGGACGAAATCGGCGGTTTTAATGCCGATATTCCATTACCCAAAGAAGACGGGATATATGGTGATAAAAAGACGGCTTACGAACAGGAATCCATGAAATCGAAACAGGAAGACCGGATGCGTTCTTTACAGGACTTCGGGTTTACATTGGGTGAAGAAAATAAAGTTACGGATAATTTGAGCCTGACCGCCGACCTGCCGGAAGAACAACCAGCAAGGAACAATCGGAGTTACTACGGCGGTTCTTCCCGTAATAGTTCTTATGTGCAATCTTCGGCTTACGCCTATCAGGATATAAACCGCCAGTTGGGAAGTTTCTACGAAACACCCAAAGAAGACCCGGAAAAAGAAGAACTGGCACGGAAGATTGAAGAACTGGAATCCCGGCTGTACGAACGGGAGAATACCCAAAGTTCGGCGGACGAACAACTGGCACTACTTGAAAAATCCTATGAATTGGCAGCCAAATACATGAACGGCGGGCAGGAACAGGCAGTGAAACAGGTAACACCCACTGCATCCATACAGGGAAAGGTTCAGGCGTTGCCTGTGCAAGCGGTAACAGAGCAAACCGTTTCGGGATTACAAGTACCTATGAGTGATGCAGAGTTTATCGCAGCATATAGCCAGCCTCGGAACTTTGGATTTAATACGGCGGTCGGAACTGGGTCATTAATGGGAAAGAATACTATTCTTGCTTGTATCCATGAAGACCAGTCGGTGATGGACGGGCAGAATGTCCGGCTTCGCCTGTTAGAGCCGTTACAGGCGGGTCATATCCGTATGCCGAAAAACAGCCTGTTATCAGGAACGGCACGGGTTCAGGGTGAGCGCATGGATATTAATATCTCTTCATTGGAATATGAAGGTAATATCATTCCGGTTGAATTGGTGGTCTATGATTCGGACGGGCAAAAAGGTTTATCCGTTCCGTCTTCGCTGGAAATGCAAGCCCTGAACGAAGGTATGGCAAATATCGGGGCTGGGCTTGGCTCAAGTTTTACAGTCAATCAAAATGCGGGGGCTGCCATCGTGTCGGATTTGACAAGGGGTGTTCTGCAAGGCGGTTCGCAATACCTCTCAAAAAAGTTCAGGACGGTAAAAGTAAACCTGAAAGCCGATTACAAAGTAATGCTATACACAAAACAGTAATAATAACCACAAAATCCGTGCAAATGAGCGCAGAGCCAAACTTGTTTGAGCTATGCCGAGTGCAGCCGGATTTATCGAAAAATTTCTCAATTATTAATCCGCCGGAAAGTGGGCTATCCACCCGCCAACGGCAACTAAAAATCAATTTGTAATGAAAAAGTTATTTATCATGTTCGCACTGGTTATCGGTGCGGTAACGGTCAAAGCTCAAAGCAATGATTTGTTTCAGGGTATCACCCAAAAGTTTCCTTATGGGCAAATGGTTACGCCTTACGGGGTTCAGGTAACATTTGCAAAAACAGTACATATTATTTTCCCTTCCACCGTCAAATATGTGGATTTGGGTTCTAACCATCTAATCGCAGGAAAAGCGGACGGGGCTGAAAATGTTATTCGTGTTAAAGCTACTACCGAAGGTTTTCCGGGAGAAACCAACTTTTCGGTTATCTGTGAGGACGGCAGTTTTTATTCCTTCAATGCCAAATACGCCAATGAGCCGGAAATGCTGAATATAGAAATGAAAGATTTCCTTGAGAATGAAAGTATAACCGATTATTCCCATACCCGGATGAACATTTACTTCCGTGAATTGGGTAATGAATCGCCTTTGCTGGTAAAGCTGATAATGCAGTCTATTTATAAAAATAATGATAGAGAAATACGCCACTTGGGATGCAAGCGTTTCGGGATACAATTTTTAATCAAGGGAATTTACGTGCATAACGGAATGTTCTATTTCCATACACAGGTGAAGAACTCTTCCAATGTTCCGTTTGATACGGACTTCATTAAATTTAAGGTTGTCGATAAGAAAGTGGTAAAGCGCACTGCCATTCAGGAATCGGTACTTTATCCCGTCCGCAGTTTTAACGAAGTGATTACCATAGGCGGAAAATCCACTGTCCGCACGGTCTATACCTTACCAAAGTTCACCATCCCGGACGATAAGATACTGGTGGTAGAGCTGGTCGAAAAGAACGGTGGCCGTCACCAAAATATCCGTATCGAAAGTTCGGATATTGTGAACGCCAGAGTGATTAACGAACTTAAAATCAAGTAAAATGAAAAATATTTCGTTCATAATTATATCATTTGTGTTGTGCCTGGTCTTTACAGACCGAGCACACGCACAACGTTACCTGCCCGGACAAAAGGGAATTCAACTTACGTGCGGAATGGCGGATGGCTTTAAGAAGCCCGGTGAACCGGAATCGGCTTACTATTTCGGTGCTGCACTTGCCACTTATACCAAAAACGGAAACCGTTGGGTGGTCGGTGCGGAATACTTCAATAAGGAGTATGAATATAAGGATGTAACCGTGCCTGTAAGCCAGTTTACAGGCGAAGGCGGGTATTATATCAAAATACTTTCCGACCGTAGGAAAACGTTCTTTTTGTCCTTCGGGTTGTCGGCTCTTGCCGGATATGAAACAAGCAACTGGGGAGATAAGGAACTATACGATGGCTCTACACTCACAAACAAAGATGCCTTTGTTTATGGTGGGGCTGCTACACTGGAACTGGAAACTTACCTGACGGATAGGGTGGTTTTCTTAATCAATGCCCGTGAACGTGCGCTGTTCGGGTCTTCCATCGGGAAGTTTCATACACAGTTCGGGGTCGGTTTTAAATTCATAATAAATTAGTTCGATATGAAAAAGATAATCAGAAACATATTAATGGGGGTGTACTTGCTGGGAGCAATGCTACTGGTGTTTTCTTGTGATGATAAGCTGGATATTCAGCAAGTTTATCCGTTCATGGTAACAACGATGCCCGTGCAAAAACGTATTAAGATGGGTGAAACGGCAGAAATACGTTTTCAACTTAATCGGGAAGGTTATTACGAAGAAACGAAGTATTTCATCAGGTATTTCCAGCCGGATGGAAAAGGTACGCTGCGGATGGCAGACGGGACAGTTTTTCTTCCGAATGATTTATACCCGCTTCCGGGCGAAACGTTCCGCCTATACTATACTTCCGCTTCCACCGACCAGCAACAAATTGACGTGTATATCGAAGACAGCTTCGGTCAAGTGGTACAGCTAACGTTTGCTTTTAATAATGAGAATGAGAAAGAAGAGCAGAAGGAATAAGCAGCTTTAGGCAACATCTTGAAAAACATCTGATAAGTAATTTTGTCAGGTGTTTTTTTATAGGTATTTTTGCGGGAGGGTATAAACTTAGTATTATGAAGTTTTTGAAGAAAATATTTTGTTGCAAAAAAGACATATCAATGGATCAAGATAATGAAAAAGAATTTAGCATTGGATGGACAATAACAATAGCTACTATAATTTGTGTCGTTTTATGGGTTGGAGGCATGTTTCTTACCCAGTGGTACGCTGATAATCACTTCGAATTCAATTCATCAGAAGGGAATAAATATGCTTTATTTGGAGATAGTTTTGGATCTGTAAACGCACTGATCTCAGCCTTTGCCTTTGCTGGAGTTATCGTTGCTATAGTTATCCAACGAAATGAATTAAGACTTCAACGGAAAGACCTTGAATTGCAACGAGAAGAATTTAAAACTCAAAATGAAACGCTACATCTTCAACGATTCGAAAACACTTTTTTCAACATGCTATCGTTACAGCAAGAAATAGTTAATAATTTATATTTCAAGCAAATAAATAAAGAAAATATTGTAGAGGATGCCCCAGACCCATCACAAGGCAGATTGGTGAAAGAAGTTATTGTTGATAAAATCATTCAAGGTCGAGAGCTTTTCCGATTCTCTTTTGATGAAATAATACACCATTTTAAATTGGAGAATGGCGAAAAAAAAAATGTAGGGGGAATGAGGAGATTTTTGCATTTTAAAGGACTTGAAAGCTATGATGACAGTTATACTCCGTCATATTTCGACCATTATTTTAGGCATTTATATACTATTATAAAATTTGTTGATAAATCGAATTTTTTATCATTTGAAGAAAAGTATAAGTACACAACGATGGTTCGTGCAACTCTATCGAGATATGAGCTTGTATGGCTTTATTACAACGGTCTTTCTCTTGTTGGGAAACAGAAGTTTAAGAAACTCATAGAGAAATACTCTCTTTTAAAGAATATTAGAGAGGACTTATTAACCTTAAGCAAAGAGAATGCTAATATAATTACAACCAAAGGTTATGATTTACAATTGTTGTTTGATAACGGTTATTCAGGCACTGATTACAATTTTTGGTTGACGGCGGCAGATAATGACAATGAAAAATATTATATCGGTGCTTTTTATAAAGGGGACAATCTGGAAGAGGCTCGTAGAATAGTATCAGAATGGGATACATTCTACAATAACACTTTAAGATGAAATAGAAACGGTTTCTTTGCTACTTTCTTTTTCAGTACACTTCACGAAAGAAAGTAGCAGGCGGTGAAATCCGCCCATCCTACATTTATTTTTTAGACAGCCATTCATCCCGCCGTTTTCGGCACTCTTCCAGCGTTTTCGCTACCGTAGAGAATAGTTCCCCATCCGTATAGCGATAATCATATTGAAAATATTCTGTTCCCCTGAACGCTCCCGCAATGAACGTTACATATTTTTCCTGTCCCGGTTCTTGGGTCGTGGAAACTCCGTTTTTATTTAGTGATTCCATATATTTATATTAATAAAGTGAGTAATAAAGCGATGAAAACCGCAGCTATCAAAAGGCTATACAATACAGATACAAATAACCGCAGGATAAAGCGGATAACAAAAAATGCTATTATTAATACCGCCCATATACCCACCGAAGTGGACAGAAAATAAATTACTGAAGCCAGTAACCCCACCCGGAACAATAACCTGAATAAACCGCTTGCCTTCATTATAATTTGTTTTGTGGGCGGGTTTCCCCGCCCGGTGAATAATCAGGAAGCCCGGAAAACAAAACCATCCTCAAACCAGTAATCACCCATAAAGAGGTCGCGGGCAAACTTTTCATAATCGAAGTATATCTTTGCGAACTCTGGTAATTCGTAACACTCTTCAACAACTCCATAGGCAAAATCTTCTTCATCGTTAAATTGCCCTTGATAATCGTCCCTAAAGGATGAAATAAGGTCGTTTGCATCTTCGGTTGATAAATCGTGTGAACCGTGATTTAACCATGCTGTAAATGCCTCATATTCTGTGTTGCTTAAATCGTCCATCGCATCCCGGATGTCGAAAAAAATGTCTGATAACCAACTTTCGCCGATTAATTCATCCGGTATATTTTCCCAGTCCTGAAACATATATTCCGGGTCTGCTTCGTCTGCGTGTAACTCCTTACAAGCTTCGTAAAACTCGTCTTTGTCCGAAAAGTCGGAAAGGTCAAACCACTTGCCCTCGATTGAGCCATCGTTGTACTTTGCATATGTACCTACATAAATCCTTGCTTCGCTTAAACTTGTTGCTTCCATAACTTCTGTTTTTTAGATATATGCGGATTCTTGAGGTGAGGGAGTTGAGTTTCATAACCTTTTTTCTGCTTCTCGTAAATCCGACTTTTTTTATATGCGTCTTTCCGTCGGGTCGGTCGTTTTCGTTTCGTATATGCCGGAAAGTGTAGGCTTTAGTCTTTGCAAGTTTTTGTGGAAAAATACTCTCAAGCGCAGCGCAGTAGGAAGATTTTTGCATCAAACCCTTTAGGACTTGAACTTTCAAAGACGTTAAGAAGCCGTAAATACTTTTGCATATAGAAATGAAAAGGAATAACCGCCCCGACGGAATGACTGCCTATGGGAGTGGTTTACATCAGAGAAGTAGGGAAAAAAGCATTAATTAGCCAGAGTTTAGAAAATTGGCTATATTTGCAAATACTTAATTTCTATATGTATACAGATATGAATGACGAACAAAGAATTAAAAGAATAGATGAATTGTGGAGGGAAATATCCCCTTTGCATCTTGACAAGTCCATTTTGAGTACTACTTTGTACTTTCTTAAACAAGACAAAAAGGAAGGATACGAAAAGAAAGTAGCTGAAAAAGAGAAAAATATTTATGAAATCGAAGCAAAATTAACTCCCTTAATGAATGAACTTCGAGAATTGCAATGTAGATACTGGATCATATATGAGGTGAATTTTAGTAATCCGCGAACAGAAACATTTGCTGAAACATTTCACTTGAAAGCGGATTGTTCCAATGAATTAATAAAGACTTTTAACAGAACAAACCCTTCATTTCAGATGCTTTTAGGTGAAGTGAATTTGAATCTATATCATCGATTCGGGTCAAGCTATAACATTATTAATATTGAACGTTTAGATTAAACGTATATAGTAAAATTAATGGCGAGCTTTATTAGCTCTCCACCTTCAACTGGTCACAAATTGTGACCAGTTATTGTTTTGTAATTTAATCCTTTATGATAAAAATTATTTCTAAATCGTTACCCATTTAGTTACCTGTTGGGGATAGGTAACTATTCAACTACCGTTTTATAGATTTTCTCAATACCCGTGAACTGTTCTGAAAGTTCTTTCATGTCGTTGCTAATCTTGTCATTAGTGATACGAGCGTAGATTTGAGTAGTAGAAATATTCGTATGACCGAGCATTTTACTAACCGTTTCAATCGGTATTCCTTTAGCCAAAGTAGTGGTTGTAGCGAACGTATGTCTGGCAAGGTGAAATGTCAGATTCTTAGTGATTCCGCACAAATCTCCGATTTCTTTCAAATACGAATTTGTCTTTTGGTTGCTCAAAACAGGTAAGATTCTCCCTTCCGGCAGTTTTCCTTTATATTTTTCCAAAATCATCTGCGGGATTTTAAGTAGAGGGACATTTACAGAAGTGTTAGTCTTTTGACGTTTGGTCATTATCCACAAATTTCCGTCAAAAGAAGTGCGGATATTATCTTGTGTCAGGTTCTTTACGTCAATATAAGCCAAACCACTGAAACAGGAAAAGATAAATATATCCCTTACATACTCAAGCCGTTCCGTAGCAAATTTCTTTGATACTATTTTATTGATTTCCTCTTCGGTTAAATATCCCCGGTCAACTTTCTTGATTTGGATTTTGTAATTAGCAAACGGATCTCCTTGTATCAGCCCGTTATTCCGGGCGATGATCACAATACGCTTGAAGAACTGCATAAACTTGGAAGTGGTATTGTGTCCACATCCGCCAGTTGTTTTCAGATAAACCTCGAAATTATTAATAAACATATTATTAATTGCATTCAGGGGTATATCGGATAAATGGTATTTACTGGAAATAAAATCAGCCAAATGCTTTCGGGTAACTTCATACTTCTGATAAGTTGCCTTAGACTTGCTGATACCGATCAATGACTTCACATCATCATTATGCTTCTTAAAAAGCTCCAATAGGGTTTCATGGCTTTCATTCAAACCAAGAAACTCATTCTTGACTTTTTCAGCAGTTAGTTGATTATCCCATCGCTGCAATTCATGATAGATACGATGTAATGATGCATTCAATTCATCCAAAAAGCTGTTGACACGGGAAATGTCAGCAGTACGACCAATTGCCCGGCCTGCTTTTACACTCCAATTATCTGGATGAATACTTTGTTTTGTACTGAATTGGGTAAGCTTCCCATTTAAGGTAACGCGAGCCATTATTAAAACCTCGCCATTTTGCTTTTCTGCATTCCTTTTTAGGTAAAAAAGGACTCTAAATGTACTCTTCATAATCTCACTTTTTAATTGTTTCAAAACTACGTTTAATTATTAAAAATGAGATATTTACAGACCGGACAAAACTCGACAACAATCAGCCATTTCGGGACAAATCGTTACCTATTTAGCGATTTTGAAAACAGGTAACGATTTAGAGACAAAACCCTGTCTTTTGAGGTCTTTTTTCGGTCTTTGAGTACGGACAAAATGCAAATAAAAAACCCTACAAATTGCTGAATTTGTAGGGTTTGTCTTGTTTTTGACTGGTTTTGTCCAGTTCT
The DNA here is from genome assembly GCA_030265685.1 of Bacteroidales bacterium OttesenSCG-928-M11. Taxonomy (GTDB): domain Bacteria; phylum Bacteroidota; class Bacteroidia; order Bacteroidales; family Azobacteroidaceae; genus Azobacteroides. The sequence goes on along the minus strand of JAJDGO010000031.1, from coordinate 10,384 downwards.
TCCAGCGGAGAGAGAGGGATTCGAACCCCCGGAACCTCTCAGTTCAACGGTTTTCAAGACCGCCGCGATCGACCACTCTGCCATCTCTCCTTGATTTCATCTCCATGAAATCGACTGCAAAGGAACAATTTTTTTTTGTAATTACAAAAACTTTCGGCTTTTTTTTCGAATTTATCTAAAAGAATGGGTTATTTTGAATATAAGATACCCTTTTTGATAAGACTTAGACTGCAACCAAAGGTATTTCCTCCGAAAAATTTACCATCATCATACCCAATCATTAATTTTGTGTCGAGATCTTCTATTTTCGGAATGGTGTACTTAAGCTCTAATAAAGATGAAGTGCCTTTCTGAACTTTGGTAAATGGTTGATAATAACGACCCCATGATTGTCCGGTGGTGAGCATTAAACGATACTGAAGCGGAGGGAGAAGGTATCCTTCTATTCCTAAGTGAAAGGAGATGATCCGATTGCTTTTGAAATTTACACTGCCATCTTTATTATATTCGGGAGAAAGGAAGAGGGGAGTGCCTATTGATTTTCCAAAATAAGAGGGTCCTTGTACATAATCGGCATTGTTATAGTAATTGTCGTTACCATTTCCTTTGTTTTGTAAATGACTATGTTTATCATCCATCATGATATTGTGATGAATCGGGCCGGTTTGATGTTTGGAATATACGTATTCGAATACAATTCCGGATAATAAATTTTTCTTGCCGGAATTATACTCTATTCCTAACATATTGTCTTTGTAGTTTTCGAAAACCATTCCCGAACCATCATCGAAGAAATGTTGTATATAAGCGCTGATTATAGATTGATTGGCGAGCTTATAATCGTATTTAAAAAGATAAGCTCCCCATTGAGATCCGGATACATAAGCACTTTCTGCATCCGAAGGATTTTCTTTTGCTATTACTGTCCGAAAAAAATCGTCGAATCCTACTGTTTCTTTCTTCTTTATATACTTCCACTCTCCTTCGTTGGTTTTGCGATATTTCAATATTTCGGCTCCCCATTGAGCATAATGCATAACCCCGAGGGTAAACTGCATTTTGTGTTTGTTCTGTATGTCTCCAAATCGGAAATAAATAGACTTGTGATGGGTTAAATTATCTTGTGTATAGTTTTGAAGAGCCGGCTTGGCTTGATCTTCCAGCCAACTGTTGTCGAAATGTTTCCCTACGGCAAAGTCTCCTTTTATAAATAAGTTGTTTTTCGTATAAGGGACTAATAGAAATTCGGAGAGGCTAAGTTTTATTTCCGGAATAGGACGTGCATTATTTGATTGTATGAAATCGCCGGAACTTAACTTGGGATTAAGAAAAGATACATAATCTTCTTGCGCTCCTATGTCTAATCGCCAGATATTCCAATTGAGACGCCCATAAAGTTGTTGAACCCAGAAATTTCCATAAGGAGAATGATTGCCTCCTGCTATATCTACGCCAACTTGAAACGACCAATCTTCGTTTAACCGTTGATCGTGATAAACTCCGCTTCGTAGATAGAAATTATCTGCTTCAACTGCGGTCATCCCCCAGTTTTGATTATTGATCCAAAACGGAGTATGGTCTCCGGAAGACAAGGAAGCGAAACTTTCGGCTTGATATGTTGTGGTAGTTTGTGGGAAAAGCGATCCGGAAAGTAAACTTAAGATGGCTATGATTAATACTTTTTTCATGATAATCTACTTAAAACTTAATAAAAGAGTATATTTCTTCGCCATACTTAAGAGTCATTTTCTTCGAACTCAAATGGATAATTTCATAATTAACTTCCATTGCTTTCCACAACAGGCTGTTTGTTGAATTACTAAATGCTTCGTCTATGACGATATGCATTTCTTCTGAAGACGGATAGTCAACATAGCCATAAGCAACCCAAGCTTGTTCTTGTCCTATTTCATTAGTAGTTAATACAGTATATGAAAAAATCCGTTGTCTTTGAAAACTATAATAAATAGTATCGACTTTGGATATAAGATTGTCTTTGTTTTCGATGGTTTTTAATTGCCACATTCCGTTCATGTTTGGAATATCATTATCGACACAAGAAGAAAAGATGATGACAATCAATAAAGTAAAAGGAAAAAATAACTTTAGTTTCATACTTGATTATATTGGTGCGACAAAGTTAATAAAATCTGAGAATCGGCAAGTTATTAACGAAATTGACAGAATGATACTTTTTCTGCGGTTTTTCTTACGTATCGTTTCGCATATATCTTCGTATATTTGTATTGATGAAATTTGATGATTTGTAATTATCTGGCTTTTAGATAAATATAAGATCGTAAATTTCTTAAAAAGTTATAGTAGAACTTGAGTGAAGTTATACAACAACTTGGTCAATGTTTTACTATAACTTGATCAAAGTTCTACTATAACTTAGGAGAAGTTCTGCTATCTTTCTTTTTGATAGATTAATTCCTTTTTTAGAAACGAAGTGATATTTCGAATTATCTTTAATTATAACGATCATTTTTTATCATTTTTTAAGAGGACTGATAAAAAAATAAGACTTCCATTGCTTTGATGTTCAATTAAAAAAGCATTACCTTTGTCTCTTTCTGAACACTTAATCAATAAATACTGATGAATAAGAAAACGAAAGTTATCCTATTTTCTGCAATTGCTTTGTTAATACTCGGGATGGCTTTTTATCCTAAAATAAAAACTTGGTTTGTAAAAAGTGAAGATTCAATAGAATTTCGTCCAAGTAATACTCAAAAAAGCACCTTGAATGTAATTCTTAAAGTATTAAAAACAGGAGAATTGGTAGACTTAATTCCGATTACCGGAAACTTAATTCCGGATGAGGAGGTAGAACTAAGTTTCGAATCGTCGGGAAAAATTACTCAAATTTATTTTCAAGAAGGAAAAGCCGTAAAAAAAGGAGAACTATTGGCCAAAATTAACGATGCTCCTCTACAAGCCGAGTTAGAAAAACTATTAACTCAAGTACCTTTAGCACAAGAACGAGTTTATCGTCAAGGAGCACTTTTAGAAAAAGACGCAGTTAGTCAAGAAGCATACGAACAAGTACGTACCGAGTTGGACAAATTAAACGCCGACATCGACTTAGTTAAATCCCGTATTGCACAAACCGAGTTAAGAGCTCCTTTCGACGGAGTTATTGGTCTCCGACAAGTAAGCGAAGGCGCCTATGCTTCTCCTACAACTGTGATTGCTTCGCTTACGAAAACCAATTTTCTAAAGGTAGAATTTTCGATAAACGAAAGTAACATAAACAGTGTTAGTCCTGGAACCGAAATCGAATTTACTATAAATGGAGATTTAAATACATATACAGCCTCAGTTTATGCCGTAGAGCCGGCCGTAGAACTAAGCACCCGGACAATGAAAGTACGGGCAAGATACCCTAATTCTACCGGAAAAATAAAACCGGGATTGACTGCTTATATAAAGATTAAGTCGAACATCAAAAAAGATGCACTTACTATTCCTAACGAAGCCGTTATTAAAGAGATGGGAAGAGATATTGTTTATCTCTACTCTAACGGGCATGCCAAGCTAGTTGAAGTAGTTCGTGGTATGCGAACAGCATCTGATTTGGAAATTATAGAAGGATTGCAAAGCGGAGATACTTTGATTACAACAGGAGTTATGCAATTAAGAGACGGATTACCGGTAAATATAAACAGTATTATAGAATGACTTTATCGGAATTAAGCATAAGAAGGCCGGTATTATCAACGGTAATCGTTCTTATTATCATTATATTTGGGATAATAGGATATACATATTTAGGAGTTAGAGAGTATCCAAACGTAGATAATCCTATTATCAGTGTAAGTGTGTCTTATCCTGGTGCAAATGCAGAAGTAATAGAAAACCAAATTACAGAACCTTTAGAGCAAAATATCAACGGAATCCCGGGAATTCGATCATTATCGAGTACAAGTCGTCAAGGTTCTAGCCGCATTACTATTGAGTTCGAATTGAGCGTCGACATGGAAACCGCCGCCAATGATGTACGAGATAAAGTATCTCGAGCACAAAGATACTTGCCGAAAGACTGTGATCCTCCTACAGTATCAAAAGCAGATTCCGATGATCAGCCTATCTTACAGTTGAATATTCAAAGTGATAAGCGCTCGTTATTAGAATTAAGTGAAATTGCAGACTTGACAGTTAAGGAACGTTTACAAACAATTCAGAACGTAAGTTCGGTTTCTATTTGGGGAGAAAAGCGATACTCGATGCGTCTTTGGCTCGATCCTATCAAAATGGCCTCTTATGGTATTACTCCTGTTGAAGTAAAACGAGCCTTAGATAGTGAAAACGTAGAATTACCTTCGGGAAAGATAGAAGGAGATAGGATGGAGTTGTCTATCCGTACGTTGGGATTGATGAAAACTCCCGACGAATTTAATAATTTAATAATTAAAGAAGACAATTACAATGTTGTTCGCTTTCGAGATATAGGAACAGCCGAGTTAGGTGCAGAAGACGAACGAGGCATTATTAGAAAGAATGGGGTCCCGATGGTAAGTGTTGTTGTCATTCCACAGCCGGGAGCTAACCAAATAGAAATATCTAATGAAGTGCAACTACGGGTAGAGCAAATGAAAAAAGATCTCCCCGAGGATGTTGAACTTAGTTTTGCTTTCGATAATACTCACTTTATCCGGGCTTCGATAAAAGAGGTGGAGGAAACAGTAATCATTGCTTTTGTATTAGTAGTAATTGTTATCTTTCTTTTTTTACGCGACTGGCGGGTAACGCTTATTCCTTGTGTCGTAATTCCTATCTCTTTGGTCGGTTCTTTCTTCGTTATGTTCTTGGCGGGCTATTCTATCAATACACTTTCGATGTTAGCAATTGTATTAGCCGTAGGACTGGTGGTAGATGATGCTATTGTTATGGCAGAGAACATATATGTACGGATCGAAAGAGGAATGGATCCGTTGAAAGCGGGAATAGAAGGTGCAAAAGAAATCTTCTTTGCCATTATATCTACTACAGTTACTTTGGTGGCTGTGTTTTTCCCGATTGTTTTTATGCAAGGAACAACGGGTCGTTTGTTTACAGAATTTAGTGTGGTTATCTCGGGTTCTGTGATCATCTCTTCGTTTGTTGCTTTGACTTTCACGCCCATGTTGTCGACCAAACTCTTAAAGAAAAGGGAACAAAAGAATTGGTTATATAGAAAAACAGAGCCTTTTTTCGCTTGGCTCAATGGGATTTATTTCAAAGGGTTACGGTATTTTCTTAATCATCGTTGGATTACTTGGCCAATTATTATAATAACTGTTGTTATGATTGGCTATTTTTGGGATGTTATTCCTTCCGAGATGGCTCCTATGGAAGATCGTTCGCAGCTAACAGTTAGGTTAAGTGTTCCGGAAGGTGCTACTTTTGAGTTTTCTCGCGACTATGCTCAAAAAATATCTCATATTGCTGACTCGATTGTTCCGGAAAAGGAGGCTAATATCACAATGATTAATAGCAGTTGGTCGAATATTCGGATGGTATTACCCAATATAGGCGAAAGAGAACGAAGTCAGATGGAAATTGCAGACGCCCTTTCCAAGGCAGTTCGTAATGAAAATGCAGGACGAGCTTTTGTTCAACAACAATCTACTTTTGGTAGCCGGCGAGGAGGTATGCCTATACAATATGTATTGCAAGCTCCCGGTATTGAAAAACTGGAAGAATACATTCCGTTATTTATGGAAAAAGTGAATGCAAGTCCGCTTTTTCAAATGTCGGACGTTAATTTGAAATTTACAAAGCCCGAATTGCAGATAGAGATAGATAGAGATAAAGCCGCTTTATTAGGAGTTCGGACAAAAGATATAAGCGAAACCTTACAATATGCTCTTTCGGGACAGCGTATGGGTTACTTTTATATGAACGGAAAGCAATATCAGATATTGGGAGAAATAAACCGTCAGCAAAGAAACACTCCATTGGATTTGAAATCACTATATATCAAAAACAGTAATGGTAAAATGGTGCAGCTGGATAACTTTGTTTCCCTTAAAGAATCGGTAGCACCTCCTCAACTTTATCGTTATAATCGTTTTAACTCTGCAACTGTTTCTTCCGGACTTACTTCGGGAGTTACAATTGGCGAGGGATTAGATGAGATGGATCGTATTGCTAAAGAGGTATTGGACGACTCTTTTCGTACCGCTTTATCCGGAGAATCGAAAGAGTTTCGCGAAAGTTCGTCCAGTTTGATGTTTGCCTTTGGCTTGGCTTTGGTATTAATATTTCTTATTCTGGCTGCTCAGTTCGAGAGTTTCAAAGATCCGTTTATTATTATGCTTACAGTTCCGTTGGCTGTAGCAGGGGCTTTGCTATTTATGAATATTTCGGGAGTGACGATGAATATATTTAGCCAAATCGGTATTATTATGCTTATTGGCTTAGTTGCAAAGAATGGTATCCTTATTGTAGAATTTGCCAACCAACGCCAAGAAGCCGGAATGAATAAACAAGAAGCCATCGAAACTGCTGCGATTCAGCGTTTTCGTCCTATTCTTATGACAAGTATATCGACTATATTAGGCCTTCTTCCTTTAGCTTTTGCTAGCGCAGAAGGAGCTAATGGCCGGATTGCAATGGGAGTTGCTGTTATCGGCGGGCTTTCGGTTTCTACTTTACTTACTTTATTTGTCGTCCCGGCAGTATATTCTTATTTTTCAACCAACAGAGAAGATAAACTACAACAAAAAAATGAAGAATAACAGATTATTTCTTTTTGTTTCAATCCTACTTATCTCTTGGGGGCTATCTGCACAAGAGACATATAATCTTCAAAAAGTATTGGAAATAGGATTAAATAATAACTATGATATTCGGATTGCCCGGAACGAAGAGAAAATATCCTCCAATAATAAAACGATTGGTAATGCAGGATTTTTACCATCCGTTGATTTGAGCGCAAGTTATAACGGCACAAATAATAAAACAAAGTATGAATATGCGGATGGGACAACCGATCGTACCGATTATTTATTGAATCAAAATGCAAACATCGGTCTTAATCTTAGTTGGACAATATTTGATGGATTCAAAATTCAAACCAATTATGAACGTTTGAAAGAATTTCAAAAAATGGGAGAGATAACTACCCGTTTGACTATTGAACGTTTGATGGCTGATTTGACTGCCGAGTACTATAATTATATTCGACAAACTTTGCGTTATGCAAATTTAAAACAAGCATTAGACTTATCGAAAGAACGTTTACGAATAGTAGAAGCTCGTTATAGTATAGGTTCTATGTCGCGTCTCGAATTACAACAAACGCGTGTTTATTTTAATGCCGATAGTTCTAATCTTATCAAGCAGTTCGAAGTCGTTAATACTTCTGCTATTATCCTAAATCAATTGATGGCTTTGCCTGATGTTTCTCAAGAAATTTTGATTCCGGATAGTATTATAGAACCAAATCTACTTCTCGATAAGGATTTTCTTTGGATGAAAACATTGGAAGCTAATACAAGTTTGCTTCTTGCTGAAGAGAATAAAACACTAAGTGAATTAGATTTGAAAACATATCAAAGTCAGAATTATCCATATCTTCGATTAAATGGAGGGTACGGGTATCATACTAATCTTTACGAAAACTCTACTTATAAAAAACAAAATGTTTTGGGATTTAATTACGGGGTAACGCTGGGGTTCGATGTTTTTAATGGGTTTAATCGTCGTCGCGAGCAGAAAAATGCTAAAATACAAATACAAAATAAAGTTTTGGAGAAGGAGCGATTAGAATTATCACTTAAAGCTGATTTGTCTAATATGTGGATGGCCTACCAAAATAATATTCAATTAATTAAATTGGAGAAAGAGAATTTAACCGTAGCTAAGGAAAACTATGAAATTGCAATGGAACGATATATGCTTGGCGATTTGTCGGGAATAGATTTACGTGAAGCACAAAATAGTTTGTTGGAAGCTCAGGAAAGCTTACTCGAATCACAGTTCAACACGAAGTTGTGTGAAATTTCTTTACTTCAAATAAGCGGATCAATAACTAGTTATTTAGAATAATTCAACTACATGATGTATCATATATCAAGACCTTCTCATATCGACACTGTAGTTCAACTTCCTGCTTCGAAAAGTATTTCGAATCGAGTATTAATACTTAATGCTTTGTGTAAAGAATGTCCTTATCCGATCGAAAATCTTTCGGATAGTGATGATACACAAGTTATGTTAGATGCTTTTGATTCGAAAAAAAGCTTGATTGATGTAGGAGCAGCCGGAACATCGATGCGATTTCTGACTGCTTATTTTTCACAAAAAGAGGGTATTTGGTCGATTACGGGTACAGAACGGATGAAGAATCGTCCTATCTATCCTTTGGTAGAGGCTTTATCTTCTGTTGGAGCTGATATAGAATATATAGAAAAGAAGGGTTTTCCTCCTTTGAAAATTAAAGGAAGAAGATTAAAAGGAGGGAAAATCAACTTGAAAGGGGATATAAGTTCGCAATATATATCTGCTTTGTTGATGATTGCACCTTATATGGATCAAGGACTTACTATACATTTGGACGGAGAAATTATATCAAGTTCCTATATTCAAATGACTATTGGTTTGATGAAACAATATGGAGTTCAAGTTCAATGGGAAGATAAAACGATTATAATCCCTCCACAAATTTATTCTCCTACTCCTTTTCGAGTAGAGAGCGATTGGTCGGCTGCTTCGTATTGGAATGAGATTGAAATGCTTGAGGATGATAATTTTAGAATCAAACTTTTGGGTTTGGACGATCATAGTTTACAAGGGGATGCTAATCAAATTAGTATTTTCGAAAAACTAAAGAGTCATTCTTGCCAAATCCCTTTTACATACAATTTCGTAAATGAACCCGATCTTGCACAAACTTTTATCGTGACTGCTTGTTTACTCGATATTCCATTTTTCTTTGATGGATTACAATCTTTGCGAATAAAAGAAACTGATCGTATAACAGCAATGCAAAACGAAATGAAGAAGCTTGGGTATATCTTGAAAGTAACAGATCGGAGTGTTGCATGGCGTGGAGAGAAAGTACAACCTGACGAAAAGGTTGTTATTGATACTTATGATGATCATCGTATGGCGATGGCTTTTGCCCCTGCTTGTTTGAAAATGCAAAATATTTATATAAATAATCCGGAAGTTGTATCTAAGTCGTACCCTAACTATTGGGAAGATTTACAAATGGCTGGGTTTATTATAAAAGAAGTAGAATGAAATTAATAAACAATAATAATGAAGTTGAAAAATCTTTTTCGTTCTGATGAAGAAAATTCTTATCCGGTAGGTTTAGAAGAAGAAATTTGTTGCGGACAACATGAAGTCTGCGAAAAAGAACTTCTATTACGAGCTGCTACTTTACCAATCGAATATTATGACGATGATGAACTTGATGTGTATCAAGGCAAAGCATCTGACTCTTATTCTTCTGAAGAAGTGGAAGTATTTGCTGACATCTTGCATACTATGTTCGAAGATGATGTTGTTGGGTGGCTTGGCAGTTTACAGCTCCGCAATATTAATCTACCTGACGAGCTCAAAGATGAGGTTATATTAATCCTCGATCGTTCATAAATATTCAATTATCGGAAATGATGGATTTGTTTAGCTATACTTTCTTTCAACATGCACTTATTGGTAGTATTTTCACCTGTATTGCTTGTGGAATTATGGGGAGTTATATTGTATCTCGCCGACTCGTTTTTATAAGTGGAGGTATTACGCATGCTTCTTTCGGTGGTTTAGGAATGGGGTTTTACTTAGGAATGAATCCTATTGTTGGTGCTTTGATATTTGCTGTTGCATCCGCGTTTGGTGTTGAGTGGTTGTCCAAGAAACAAGGGCTTCGCGAAGATTCAGCAATTGCTGCTCTTTGGGCTCTTGGAATGGCACTTGGGGTTATTTTTATTTATTTAACTCCAGGTTATACACCCAATATATCAGGCTATCTTTTTGGTAATATTTTGACGATTACTCAAACCGATCTTTGGTTTGTTGGTATTCTTGCTGTTGTCCTATCTGTTGCTTTTTTTATTTACTTTGAGAAAATTCTCTATACTACATTTGATCACGAATTTGCAAGGACACGAAAAATTAATACTTCGCTTATTCAAACTCTCTTAATGTTAGGGATAGCTATTACGATAGTTGCTTCTATTCGTTTGGTTGGAATTATGCTGCTTATGTCTCTTTTGACAATCCCTCAAATGACGGCTAATCTTTTTACAAATCGCTTGAGAAAAATTATCTTTTTTTCTATCTTAATCGGAGTTTTCGGTTGTTTTATCGGCCTCTTTTTTTCTTATTATTTGAATATCCCGTCTGGAGCAGCTATTATTTTTGTACAGATTATCATTTTCCTACTCGC
>JAJDGO010000030.1 GCA_030265685.1 Bacteroidales bacterium OttesenSCG-928-M11 | reverse complement strand
AGAAAAAAAAGATTTTGTATTTATAAAAATATTCGTAATTTTGCACCATCATTCATACGAGATATAGCGCAGTTGGTAGCGCGCCACGTTCGGGACGTGGAGGCCGGGCGTTCGAGTCGCCCTATCTCGACAAAGACATAAGCAAATAACTTAATCAAAGTTATTTAAAATTGGTCGCCACTTTTTACCGGGACAGATTTGGGACAGCTTATCAAATAGCTATTTGTTTGTTTTTATTTCAGATAAAAATTTATCTTTTCAAAAACTAATGCGAATAAAACGTTTCGACTTTCTTTATTTCCGGCTCGAATAAATTTTCAACTCGCTTGGGTGTCTTTTCAAAGAAAGTCAACTCGACGTTGGGTTTACCTTTTTTGGCAACTTTTTTCCACGAACCAACAATCTCTCCGTTCAACATAACCGTAGGAGAAAACAATCCATTTTTAGTCATCACCTTTCCATAATGTTTATCTTGAATCAACTCTGTGCGATCTTTATAGCTAACAACAAACTCGTCGAAAGGAGGAAGAAGCAAAGTGGATTTCTTTATCGGAGGAGGTGAGCAAATATCACTTCTCATCCAAAAGACTCGGTTGTTTATTGTTTCGGAAATAAAATCTTTTCGTACCATTTCTAAGGCTGATTGACATTCGGTACGGGTTAAACCCGACCACCAAATAAAATCATTCAATGTAGCCGGACCATGACTTCTAAAAAATCTTTGAGTCGTACTCCAATCGCAAACTTTGCCAAGTCGAGAGATTGTGATTGCATAGCAGTCATCCAAGAAACAATTTGTTGCGGTTCTGTTAGTTCATGAACTGAAAGTAATTGATTGTATAATCGGGTGTGAAGTAATTCGGCACTATTCATCTTGTATTATCAAATATCAAAACTTTTCTTAATAAACATCCAAGTCCTCTATATCAACTAACTTATTTACGATTGCATAAATAGTTAGTCCGGCGGCACTATGTATTTGTAATTTCTGAGTAATATTCTTTCTATGACTGATTACCGTATGAGTTGAAATACATAATTGTTCGGCAATTTGTTTGTTTGACAAGCCTTTGATAATACAAACAATAATTTCTTTTTCACGAGTAGTAAGAGTTAGAGAATTATCTTTGTGTTTATTCTCAATTTGTTCAATGGCAGGAACAAATAAGTTGTCTTCGATGGCATTGTGAGAAGCTAAATCTTTTTCGCAAGAAAATATATCGAACAATACACTGTTGATTTTATTGGTACTTTGTGCCGGATAATACTTGATAAGTATATTTTTAAACTCAGTTAGTTTACTTTCCACAGCATCGTGTTGTCTACTAAATACATGTATATTGTAATGTTTTGATTTATGTCCTTCTAAAAGGGAACGAACATAAGGAAATAGGTTCTCTTCTTCGTACATCATGTGCTTTGTTACAGCTTCTACGTAAGAATCAAAATATCCTATTACAGCTTGATTCAATGTTTTCAAATCCGCATTAAGTGCATCCAGTAGTTTTTCTCTTATTTCCGGCAAACGATATTCTAAGAAAAAACTATGTGCTTGGTGAAGATACTCCATCATTGACGGGAGAGAGATGTTTTTATAGTCGCCCGTTTTTTCTCCATTAATATGAAGATTTACAATTGTAAGGAAAGTTTGAGTATCAACATTATTTTCTTTACAAACTTCTGCGATTGTTTTGTCTTCAAATCCTAATGGGATATTAAATCTACTTAGTACTAAAAGGGAAAAATAATTACCAACGATTAACCGACTCATATTATCGGTTTCTTTATAGTGGCTTAATTTCATTGTATTACGGGATTATTACTACTTTACAAAGGTAGTATTTTTTTCTCAAAAGTTATTATCCCGACAACTAAGTAGGTTTCACATTATTAATTCCCTACATTTGGGGATTGTCCTATTTATCGGAGCGGAGTACCTTTGTAACATCAACAAAAACAAAAATTCCTACCTTGATTAAGTAGGAATTACAAGAAACCACATTTTCTATATTACTGATTATTACTTGTTTTGACCATCAAACTATACCAATAGTGCGATGGTCAAAACCATTTAAATGGTCTGAGAATCAAGTCTAATAGGAGGAGCGTCTTCCGAAAGTCGTCTTTTCTCCAACAGTTCCAAATATTCTTTAATATAAATCACCTCAGAAGATTTGTCCGACAGGTTACTTTCTTCTGCATGCCGGTTGGCTTTTCTAAGCCAATCGATGCCAGATTCATAATCATCTTTCAATTCCTGAGTAAGAGCTAGATTGATTGCTAATTTAACTTGCGCTTTTTTATTCTTCTCTTGATTATACAAAGTTGTCCAAATTTCTTCGGCAGCTTCCCAATTGTCTTTAGTTGCATAACTATATGCCTCTTTCATACGTGAACTGTGTCCACTATAAACGATTCTTGTTTGAGTTTGCCAATGTGGAACAAAACGATAAGCAAGTTGTCGACCCAAATTAGTTGCCATCCCGGATAATATCTCTTCGATTAGCTTATCGAAAAGAGGATCATCATCGATACCTAAGGTATAAATATACTGATGATTAAGACTATCGCATACCACAAAAGTAGATATTTTTTCTTTTATACCCGGAGCGTACAAACTAACAAATAGTTGCATCTTAACATTGTCTTCTATTTGATATTTTAAATCCGGAGAATTTTTCGACGATAATGTTTCTACGTTCAAGTTCAAGTCGTACTCAATCTTATCCAAAGATATTATAACCTGATATTCATCTAAAGTAAATATTTCTTCTCTAATATCTTCGTCAAGGAGAGGAGTTTCCATCCATTTACCGGATGTTCTTGTCGGATATTTATAATAAGCAGCATCGTTATTCACATCCAGATTAAAAATAGTTTTGGTTGCCGTTTGAATTACATTCCATGCAATATTTTCTACTTTTAATGAATCCGGAATAAGTTCCGGTTTCTTATCGAATATCCAGGTAATTCCTGAGTCGATTGGTTGTGGTAAAGCGTTATTGACCAATAAAGTATTCGCATTTTCTACAGAAAAGGAGATCGAAGGTTGTTCTTGTATATCAATGTATAAGTAATGAAGATTGGAACAAGAAGTCAAAAACGTCCCGGACATTATTAACAGCAAGCTGTAAATAATGATCCGATGACGATATATGTTTTTCTTTTTCTGCACTTATTTTGGCATTAATGAATCTATACTTTCTTTTAATGACTTTATTTTACTTTCTGCATCCTCTTGTTTTTTGCGCTCTATCTCAATTACTTTTGCCGGAGCTTTGGATACAAAACTTTCATTGCTCAGTTTATTCATAACTGAGGCAAGAAAACCTTCTTGGTATTTTAGTTCTTCTTGCAATTTCACCAACTCTTCTTCTTTGTTGATGTTATTTTCCAAAGGAATAGCATATTCCGTAGTCTTAACAAGAAACGAAACAGTTGCTCCTGTCTTCTCTGCTACTGTAACTTCTTTGATTTCAGAAAGATTAGTCATTTTTATCACAACAGAAGCATACTCTTTCTTGTATTCGCCCAAGACCTCTAACGTTAAGGTTTCCTTATTTGGGATATTTCTCTGTAATCGTACAGTACGTATATTAGCAACTATCTCTTTTATTTCTTCAATATCTTCGATTATTGTCCCGGTAATCTTTTCGGGTTGAGGCATTTCGGAAAGCATAATACTTTCGTCTTCTTGTCTTTCTTTCAATGCATGCCATAATTCTTCTGTAATAAAAGGCATAAATGGGTGAAGAAGTCTTAGTAAAGCATCGAAAAATCCTAAAGTTGCTTCATAAGTCTTTGAATCAATCGGCTGTTGATAGCCCGGTTTAATTATTTCTAAATACCAGGAAGAAAATTCATCCCAAAATAGTTTGTAAACATCCATTAATGCTTCAGAAATACGGTATTTATCGAACGATTCATTAATATCTTCGATTGTTTTAGACAACTTAGCTCTAAACCAATCGATTGCTATCTTAGAAGATTCAGGCTGGGCAACATCAGCAACACTCCATCCTTTCACTAAACGAAAAGCATTCCATATTTTATTATTGAAATTACGTCCTTGTTCACAAAGGCTTTCATCAAAAGGTAAATCATTTCCAGCAGGAGAAGATAAAAGCATACCCATTCGGACTCCATCGGCTCCGTACTTTTCCATCAACTCAATAGGATCGGGGGAATTACCTAAGGATTTAGACATTTTCCGGCCTAACTTATCCCTAACAATCCCTGTAAAATACACATTAGAAAAACAGGCTTCTTGGCGATATTCGTATCCTGCCATAATCATACGAGCTACCCAGAAAAATATAATTTCAGGCGCAGTTACCAAATCATTCGTAGGATAGTAATAATTGATTTCTTTGTTGTCCGGATCATTAATACCATCAAAGACAGAAATAGGCCACAACCAAGAAGAAAACCAAGTATCAAGACAATCTTCGTCTTGTCGAAGATCGGAAAGTTGCAAGTTGGGGTTTCCATTTTCACGGGCAAGCTCCAAAGCTTTCTCTATTGTATCAGCAACAACATATCCTCCTTGTGGAAGATAGTAAGCCGGAATACGATGTCCCCACCATAGTTGTCGAGAAATACACCAATCTTTTATATTTTCCATCCAATGACGGTATGTATTTTTGAACTTCGCAGGATGAAATTTGATTGTATCGTTCATTACTGCATCTAATGCAGGCTTTGCCATGTCTTCCATTTTCAAAAACCACTGCATAGATAGCTTTGGTTCAATAACGACATTGGTACGCTCGGAATAACCGACCTTATTTTGATAAGCTTCTACCTTTTCAATCAGACCAGCATCAAGTAAGTCTTTTTCAATTTGCTCTCTTACGTCAAAACGATCCTTTCCTTCGTATTGTAAACCATATTGATTCAGCGTTCCATCATCATTAAATATGTCTAAAGTTGGTAGATTATATTTTTCTCCAAGCATATAGTCGTTAACATCATGAGCTGGAGTTACCTTTAAACAGCCGGTTCCAAATTCTACATCCACATAATCATCCTCAATAATAGGAACTTCTCGGTTAGCTATAGGGACAATTACTTTTTTTCCTTTTAGATGGGCATTCTTTGAATCATTGGGATTGATACAAACTGCAGTATCTCCTAATATAGTTTCCGGACGAGTAGTTGCAACTACAGCATAACCCTCCTCTCCTACTATCTTATATCGAAGATAATATAGTTTAGCATTTTGCTCTTTATAGTACACTTCTTCATCAGAAAGAGCTGTCTTTGCTGCCGGATCCCAATTAACCATTCGAACTCCACGATATATTTGACCTTTATTATATAGGTCGCAAAAAACTTTGATAACACTCTCCGAACGTTTCTCATCCATAGTGAAACAAGTTCTTTCCCAATCGCATGAAGCTCCAAGCTTTTTTAATTGTTCCAGAATAATACCTCCATGTTTATGAGTCCAATCCCAAGCATGTGTCAAAAACTCTTCCCTTGTCAAGTCGCTTTTCTTGATTCCTTCTTGAGCTAATTTCGCCACAACTTTAGCTTCTGTAGCAATAGATGCATGATCAGTTCCCGGAACCCAACATGCATTCTTCCCCAACATACGGGCTCGACGCACTAAAATATCCTGAATCGTATTATTCAGCATATGACCCATGTGTAAAACACCAGTTACATTAGGAGGAGGAATAACAATTGTATAAGGTTCGCGATCATCAGGAGCAGAGTGAAAGAATCTTTTCTCCATCCACCAAGCATACCATTTATCTTCTACTTCAGCAGGATTATATTTCGGCGCAATTTCCATCTTTATATTTTTAAGTTTTTAATTTATAATGCAAAAGTAAGAAAAAAACTAATGCAGACAAAAGACGAATAGTTTTAGTGTTTTTTTTGATCGTTTGAGAAGATAACGTTATTTTTTTAGATACTAATGTAGAAATAACAAAACAATGTTGTACCTTTGCAGACACTATGAAATCAAACGCACTAACAGCTATAACTCCGATTGATGGGCGATATAATGATAAGACATCTTCGCTATCGGAGTATTTTTCAGAGTTCGCTCTGATTCGTTATCGAGTACTTGTAGAGATAGAATATTTCATTACTCTATGTGAGATACCTCTTCCTCAGTTAGAAAAAATAAACTTAGAGGAATTGGCATTGCCGTTACGTAAGGTTTATTCGGAGTTTTCGACGAAAGATGCAGAACTAATCAAAGAAATAGAACAGACTACTAATCATGATGTCAAAGCCGTTGAGTATTTTATCAAGAAAAAATTCGACGACTTGGGTTTGGAACAATACAAAGAATACATCCATTTCGGACTCACTTCCCAAGATATTAATAACACTTCCGTACCTCTTTCTATTAAAGATGCATTGGATAATGAATACTATCCAATGATAAACAATTTATTGGTTACGCTGAAAAATTACATTACCGATTGGAAAGAGATTCCTATGTTGGCAAAAACTCATGGACAACCAGCATCTCCAACTCGTTTAGGAAAAGAATTAGAAGTATTTGTATATCGCATAGAGAAACAATTAGAACAATTAAAGTCAATACCTGTTTCTGCTAAGTTCGGAGGAGCAACAGGCAACTTTAATGCACACCATGTAGCCTATCCGGCTATAGATTGGAGATCTTTTGGAAAAAAATTCTTGGCTGACAAATTAAAATTAGTTAGAGAAGAATATACAACCCAAATATCCAACTATGATAATCTCGCTGCTCAATTCGATGCAATGAAGAGAATAAATACAATATTGCTTGATCTTGCAAAAGATTTTTGGCAATATATCTCAATGGAATATTTTAAACAAAAAATTAAAGCTGGAGAAGTTGGGTCATCTGCTATGCCTCACAAAGTAAACCCGATTGATTTTGAAAATGCAGAAGGAAATCTCGGCGTTGCCAATGCTCTATTGGAACATCTGGCTTCAAAACTACCAATATCTCGCCTACAACGTGACTTAACCGACTCTACGGTGTTAAGAAATGTTGGAGTCCCATTTGGACATATTCTTATCGCAATACAAAGTTTACAAAAAGGATTAGGAAAGCTTCTGTTGAACGAAGAAGCTATCAATAGAGATTTGGAAAATGCTTGGGCTGTGGTAGCTGAAGGAATCCAAACTATTCTACGAAGAGAAGGTTATCCTCAACCTTATGAGGCACTAAAAGCATTAACACGAACCAATCAACGAATAACAGGAGAGTCGATCAGTGAATTTATCGACACCCTAAATGTAAATGAACAAGTAAAACAAGAATTAAAATTAATAACGCCACAAAATTACACAGGCGTTTGTTAGAGAAAACACAAATAAATTATCAAAACAAAATGACCACAGAAAGAGAAGAATGGAGTTCTCGTTATAATAACGACTCCAATGATGAAGGTTATAATCGTGAGAGAAGACCTTATCAAACCAATTCCCGTCAAAACAATTACGGAAGGCAAGAAAATAGAAACAGTTATAGTCATGGTGGCGGAGGAAACAACCGCTCGGGAGGAAACTACGACAGACAAAACACCGGAGGATATAACAGACAAGGTGGAAGTTATGATAGACAAAATGGAGGTTATGACCGACAAGGCGGAGGATATAACAGACAAAGCGGAGGATACGAAAGACAAAGCGGGAGTTATAACCGACAAAGTGGAGACTACGGTCGTCCAAGACAAAACTATAATCATTCACAAGGCGGATACAACGATTACGAAAGGAGTTCTTATAATCAAAGACCACAACGTCAATATGACAACGCATCTTCAGAAATAGATGGAAGCGGAATAAAAAAACGTAGACCTCGAGTAGGAGAAAGTTTTTCTAATCAAAGACCTACAAATCCTTATGGTGCCCAACAAGAAAGAGGAGAAAGAGCGGGAGGATATAACAACAACCGACAACAACAAAGACCTCAACTCAACAGGAATCAAGGAAGACCGGGAGGAAGACCTAATCCAAACATGAAGTATAGCGTTCAAAAACAATTGAAATACAGAGAAGAAAACTTCGATCCCAACGAACCTTTGCGATTAAATAAATATTTAGCCAATGCGGGAGTATGTTCTCGCCGCGAAGCTGATGAATTTATTCAAGCCGGCTTGGTAAAAGTAAATGGAATATTGGTTACTGAATTGGGAACAAAAGTAAAACGTGCCGACGAAGTAATGTTTCACGACCAACCAATCAAATTAGAACATAAAGTATATGTTTTATTGAATAAACCCAAAAATTGTGTTACTA
The DNA here is from genome assembly GCA_030265685.1 of Bacteroidales bacterium OttesenSCG-928-M11. Classification (GTDB taxonomy): domain Bacteria; phylum Bacteroidota; class Bacteroidia; order Bacteroidales; family Azobacteroidaceae; genus Azobacteroides. Next base: position 11,662 of record JAJDGO010000030.1, on the reverse strand, counting down.
CAGCAGACGATCCTCAAGAAAGACTAACCGTTATGGATTTGGTAAAAAATGCCTGCCAAGAACGAATTTTCCCAGTAGGAAGATTAGATAGAAACACAACAGGAGTATTACTTCTTACAAACGATGGCGACTTAGCTTCTAAATTAACTCATCCTAAATTTTTGAAAAAGAAAATTTACCATGTATGGCTCGACAAGCCTGTAAGCATGGAAGATATGCAAAAATTAGTCGATGGAATAGAGTTAGAAGATGGAGAAATTCATGCTGATGCAATTAGCTATGTAATGGAAACAGAAAAAGACCAAGTAGGTATCGAGATACATTCAGGACGAAATCGTATCGTTCGACGTATGTTCGAAACATTGGGTTACCATGTAAATAAATTAGACAGAGTTTATTTTGCCGGCCTAACAAAGAAAAATCTCAAAAGAGGCCAATGGCGTTATCTGAATGAAAAAGAAGTTTCCATGTTAAGAATGGGAGCTTTTGAATAATTTACGATAGAATGAAAAGAATAAAAATAAAAGACTTATTAAAGAGTACGGATTACAATAAAGAGGTATGTATTAAAGGATGGGTAAGAACTCGTCGCGGCAACAATCATGTAGCATTTATTGCTTTGAATGATGGATCCACAATTCATAACCTACAAGTTGTAGTTGATATGAATTTATTCGACGAAGAATTAATTCGCCGTGCTACTACCGGAGCATCTATTGCTGCAATCGGAACGTTAACTCCTTCTCAAGGAAGTGGACAAGCTGTAGAATTAATAGCTAGTCAATTAGAAATCATAGGAGATTGCGATCCCAACGAATATCCTCTTCAACCCAAAAAGCACTCTTTGGAATTTTTAAGGGAAATCGCTCACTTACGATTCCGAACAAATATGTTTGGCGCAGTAACTCGAATCAGACATGCAATGATTTTTGCGGTACATGATTTCTTTACTTCAAAAGGGTTTGTCAATATTCACACTCCTATTATTACAGCTTCTGATGCAGAAGGAGCTGGGGAAATGTTTCAAGTTACTACTTTAAACATGAACAACTTGCCAAAAACCGAAGACGGTAAAATAGATTACAGTCAAGACTTTTTTGCCAAAGCAACAAATCTAACCGTTTCCGGACAATTAGAAGGGGAATTAGCGGCAATGGCAATGGCTGACATATATACTTTCGGACCAACTTTTCGCGCTGAAAATTCGAATACTTCACGACATTTAGCTGAGTTTTGGATGATCGAACCTGAAATGGCATTTTACGATCTGAATGACAATATGGATTTAGCTGAAGAATTCCTTAAGCACTTGATTAAATACGCTTTGGACAATTGCGAAGATGACTTAAAGTTTCTCAGTCAACGTTTAATCGAAGAAGAAAAAAACAAAAAAGCCGAAGAGCGCAGCATGGAATTGATCGAAAAACTTCGTTTTGTCTTAGAGAACGAGTTTGTTCGTCTTACTTATTCGGAAGCAATAGAAATCTTGAAAGATTCGAAACCAAATAAGAAAGGACAATTCAAATATGCAATCACAGGATATGGTTCTGATTTACAAAGCGAACACGAACGTTATTTGGTGGAGAAGCATTTAAAAAAACCTGTAATCCTCACTGATTATCCGAAAGAGATAAAAGCTTTTTACATGAAGCTGAACAAAGATAACAAAACGGTTAGAGCAATGGATGTTTTATTTCCTCAGATCGGAGAAATTATCGGAGGATCTCAACGAGAAGAAAGCTATGACAAATTAGTTGCTCGTATGGATGAAATGGGAATACCAAAAGAAGAAATGGAATGGTATTTAGATACCAGACGTTTTGGTTCTGTTCCTCATAGCGGTTTTGGATTAGGATTCGAACGATTATTATTGTTTGTTACCGGAATGGGAAATATTCGCGACGTAATACCTTTCCCTCGTACTCCAAAGAACGCAGAATTTTAATTAAATCAAATATTACAGATACTGCCGATCCTACTTGGCAGTATCTGTTTTTTTTAATATATACGTATGAAAAAACACATCTTATTTTTGCTTTCCTTTCTGTTTATTTTACCTGGTTATAGCTCGGCAATCGCTACTGAAAAGTTATTTTCTTATGACAAAAACAGGATAACTGAAAATTTTAATATAGGTTGGGAATTTAGAAAAGAAAATAATCCTGACACTTTGGATTGGCAAACTATTTCAATTCCTCATACGTGGAATAATATTGATATGCAAACCCTTCGCAACGACTTTTATGCTGGGACTGCTTACTATCGCAAAACATATACTCCCAATCTTTCCTTAAAAGGAAAACGGATATTTCTTCGTTTCGAAGGAGTAGCTTCTACTGCCGAAGTATTTATTAATAAATCATTTGCCGGAAACCATCAAGGAGGTTATTCTGCTTTTGCTATTGACATATCTTCCCTTTTAGAGTTTGGAAAAGAAAATGAAATTTTAATAAAAGTCGATAATACTTCTCGCCCAGATGTTATTCCGGTCAATCATCGGTTGTTTGGAGTATACGGCGGAATATATCGTCCTGTTGAATTAATTATTACAGAAAAAATAAACATTGCTGTTACCGATTATGCTTCGCCCGGAATTTACATATCCCAAAACAATGTATCGGAAGAATCTGCCGAAATACAAATAAAAGCAAAGATTGACAACAAGACCGGGAAACAGGAAAATATATTAATCAATTATTCTATCCATAATAAAGAAAACAATCTAGTTCTAAATCATAAAATCCCCATACAATTACTTCCACAAGGTCGTAGAGAAATAATTCAAGATTTCAAAATAAACAAACCTCATCTATGGCAAGGATTAGAAGATCCTTATTTATATAAAGTAACCGTTCGATTAATTAAAGACAACCACATAATAGATGAAGTTATCCAACCCTTAGGATTACGCCATTTCGAACTAAAAGCAAGTGATGGTATGTATCTGAACGGCAAAAAAGTGCCTATGTATGGAGTATGTCGTCATCAAGATTGGTGGCAATTAGGAAGTGCTCTTAATAATGAACAACATGATATTGATTTAAGTATAATCAAAGAAATCGGAGCTACAACTATTCGTTTGGCACATTACCAACAATCCGAATATTTTTATTCAAAATGTGACAGTATTGGTTTTATGATTTGGGCAGAAATACCTTTTGTCAATCGTGCTACTACTCAGGAAGGGCCTAATGCTAGACAACAATTAGTAGAATTAATTCGTCAAAATTACAATCATCCTTCTATTTATGTATGGGGATTGCACAACGAAGTTTATAAACCTCACGAATATACAATTGCCCTAACGTCTGATTTAAACGACTTAGCCAAAACAGAAGACCCAAACCGATACACCGTACAAGTAAGCGGATATAACAAAATCGATCATCCGGTAAACAATAACGCCGACATACAAGGTATCAACCAATATTTCGGATGGTATAATGGAACCTTAGATAGTTTACAGACTTGGGTAGAACGCGCAGAACAAAATTTTAGTGATTTTAAAGTTATATTTTCTGAATATGGAACAGAAGCGAATATTAATCAACAACGCGAAGAAGTTTCGAATCGAGGCGATTGTTGCGGATTCGAAAAAGATTACAATGAATCATTCTCGACCCGATTCCATGAAGAACACTGGAATATAATATCTAAACACCCATTTTTAATTGCTTCTTATATTTGGAATACATTCGATTTTGCAACTCCCATGTCATCACAAGGGATGGTAGAATCTCGAAATATGAAAGGATTAGTCACTTTCGACCGAAAAGTAAAAAAAGATCCTTTTTATTGGTACAAAGCCAATTGGAGTAAAGAACCAGTTTTATACATTACCCAAAGACGCGTAGTAAATCGAGGTAATAAAATTACACCCATTACTGTTTACTCTAATATTGGAACGCCACAGCTTTTCGTCAATAACAAAGAGATTATTAATTTCGGAATGGGTTATACCGATGTTCATTATATTTTTCCGGACATACAACTTCAGGAAGGAGAAAACATAATCGAGGTCAAAGTCGAAAAAGACAAACAATTGTACAACGATCGGATTATTTGGAACTATTCCGAAGAATATAAGAATTTAGATAATAGCGCTCCGGAAATAAGATTAAAAGAACACATCGGATTGTAATCCATATATCGGCTTTCCTTTTTCAAGATTATAAATACCTCGTAACTATTTTACCAAACACGGACTATTGCAGGGGAGAGATTCTTGTTGTTTTATAGTTTTTTTCAACAAATAGAGCAAAGCATAAAAAAAATCATTATATTCGTGAAGTAAATCTAATACGTATAACTTTTATAATTTGTCCTCATGAATAAAATGTTATTCCTTGCAGTCCTTTTGTTGTATCCATCAATCGAAAGAAATATAATAACAACGAGCCATGAAGAACATTTCTAATTCTCGGCTTTTTACTTTTTTCAACTCTATCTGTTACTATTCAAGAAACTTATGGTAAGGAAAAGATCTGGAAAAAAATTACGAGGTATAATCAATAAAAAATAATATCATGAAACTAATTTATTTTACATTTCCCATGTTTTTTATTCTTTTGATTTTCAGTTGTAACAAACCGCTTGAGGAAGCAAAAGAAATTGAAAAAAAATACAATGGTCTTGATTCCCAAATTTTATCGATTATTGATTCAATTCCGCTTGTTATGAAAGAAGAACCTATTATTACAGTCACTTTTGGAGCTTTAAATGAAAAAGATTATGCTGCCTCTTTTCACAATCTATTATTAAAACCAGTACCACACCCTGACTTTGATTCTTCAAAAAAAGGATTAATATCCGAAGATCAAACTTTTCGTGGTTATAAAAAATTGGATTCTATTTATGTTGTATTTCTCGAAGATAACGGAGATGGCATTTATGAAAAATTTATAAATAAAGATAGTCTACTATTTGATGAGGAACCGTTCCTCTTTCTAGATGACTTCGCTGAATTTGCTTATGGAGGGAAGAGCGGCAAAAAGAAAAAACCCACTATTTTAACAGATTATATTACGAAAGTTTATCTGATAAAAAATGATTCGTTGATATTCTTTGAAGAAAAAAGAGAAGAATATGAATCCATATTTTAACATGGCATTTTCCTACTAAAAGGTATATCCGGTATAATCCCTAAAATGGACATAAATTTAGATTAAATAATTTTATCGAGAGTTCCATACAACTATAGTAAAAAACTATATATGAAAAATCACATATACTTTATAGTTCTATTTCTAACCCTATGTTTATTTTGGGGGTGCAAAAAAGATAATTCCGACAACAACTTATCCGAATTAGAAAAATATGTTTATGGAGAATATGGATATAAATATTGGGTCAAAGGACATGCTTATGGTATATTCGGAATACATAATCCTAGCTTTTACCGATTCGGGTCCGACACCACTCATATTCTATCCTATTTCTACAACACTGATGCAAAAAATCAAAGTAAAGGATATTCTTTAGCGGAGTTATTATTGAAAGATTCGATTATTCGTTATAAATACTTCGATGAGTATATTAATGGGTATATTGATGAGTACACTGATGAAAAAATCATTTATGCTTCTAAAGACACACTCATAACTTCCTTGATGTTATATTCCGGCAAAAGCGAAGGTAAATTTATAAGAAACGACACATTATTGCCTCTTCCTATTTATATAATCCCAAAAATAGATCCGGCAATATCTACTATGTCGGAAAAAGAAAGAGCCGAACGAAATCTAATTAAATACCAAGAAGATATTATTCCGGATACTGCGGTAAACGATTTAATAAGTTTGGGGCAACCATTAGATATTAAAACTTTCTTTACTTTTGTAAAGTATTGGAATCATTTGCTTGAACATTTTGATTTTGAACCAAGAGAAATTATTTTTGGCTGTCAAGATACTAGTATAAACGATTTTAATATGACTCGTTTTAATAATAATGCAAAGAATTACTTGATGGCTGTTGTTCATAATAAACACATCACTGAAAATGTAAGAACATACTACACATTAGATTTAATTGATAGCTATTGTTACAAAATAGAAATTGTAGAAGAAGTACAGCCTCTTAAAGAACAAATTCCACGCGAATACATTGCTGATCAAGAATCGTTTTCTACAAATTCAGGCATCCATATTGGAATGCATAAAGATAGCTTAATTTCAAAAAAAGGGAATCATTATGACTTAGAACTTAGCAAGATAATGAAACATAACCTATATGGATTTTATACCGACACTGTCATTTCTTACTATTTTAATAACTTTGAAACTTCTTCTTTTTTATCTAAAAATAAACAACCCGGATACTTTATGAAATTTCATATAAAAAATGATCGGGTCAAAGGGATTTTATTAATGTATGATTTATAACAAAGATTCAAAATATTTTATCGCGGTAATTTAAATTGGTTCTAAAATTAGTATAATAAATATTTATGAAACGACTAATTATACTATTAATTACTTTGGGATTAATCGGATGTCAAAAATAAGGAACGGTTGTATTAAAAGAGAGTGAAAGCTCTATAATTATGTACGATATTGGCTTTCCGGAGTATATTATGATTATTTCAGAAGGCACTCCTATGATTTAATTCAATTTGATTGTAATAATCATGAGAAAAAATTCTTAACTTTACAATTATCAATTTAATAAAAATAAAAAATATGCGACAATTTATTCGAATTACTTTATTAGTGGCAATAATATTATTGCCTTTTCTCTTTTCTTGTAACAACAAAGAAAATAATGACGGATGGAAAGCCCAACATGTTGTGCTTATTGGCTTAGATGGATGGACAGCCAACAGTTTGGAACATGCAGATATGCCAAATACAAAGAAACTGATGGAGGAAGGATCGTATACTTTGAAAAAACGGTCGGTACTTCCTTCGTCAAGTGCTGTAAACTGGGCAAGTATGTTTATGGGAGCGGGGCCGGAACTTCACGGATATACAGAATGGGGCTCTCAAAAACCTGAACTCGAATCGCGAGAGATCTCTCATTATGGTATTTTTCCAAGTATTTGGGGGTTGTTGCGGGATCAGTATCCGGATGCTATTATCGGATACTTTTACCAATGGGACGGTTTACAGTATTTGGCCGAAATGGATGCAATGAATGTTCAGATTCATACCCAAACAGATGAGGAAAATAAAGAAAAAGCTGACGAACTTACCGTTTTGAATGGCTGCAAATACATAGAAGAATGTAAACCAAACTTTGTCGGAATTTTAGTTGACGAGCCAGACCATACCGGACATGTATCCGGATTCGACAGTGTGGCATATATTAATAAGGTAAGTGAATTGGATAGTTATGTCGGAATGATTGTCGAATCGGTAAAGAAAGCCGGTATTTACGACGAAACGATTTTTATTGTCACCTCCGATCATGGTGGAATCAGAAACGGACATGGTGGAAAAACAATGGTGGAAATGGAAACTGCATTTATTATATCCGGAAAAAACATCAAGAAAGGCTATCATTTCACCGAAAGTATGATGCAGTTTGATGTCGCAGCTACCATTGCTTCCATCTTTAACATAAAACAACCTCAAGTTTGGATCGGTCGCTCAATGGAACAGGTCTTTGAAGAAAAATAATTAAAACAACTTCTGAATTTACTTGTATTTTTTTCTTCAAGTTTCCTTATTTCTTGATCAAAAAGATACTATCTTTTGAAACTTTTCTGTACAGAGAATATTTATTTTCTGTACAGAAAAGTTTTTTAATAGACTATTACTTGAATTTATCAAGCAATTAAATCAATCAAAAAACAAGGTAAATCAATGAGTGTTTAATTGAAAAATGATTGGAAGAGAATACCAAACCGGTACGGAAGTGCCATCTAACAGACCGGGAACCCAATCAGGCATCTGATTTATCAAACGAAGTGCTTCTTTATCCAAATCAGGAGTCAGACCTCTTTTAATCTGAGCATTAGATATAGAACCATCCGGGTTTACTATAAAACGCACTTCTACTTTCCCCTCAATACAAAATTCCATAGCAGAAGTAGGATATTCGAGATTAGTCTGCAACCACTGTTTCAAAGAAGTATCTCCTCCGGGAAAAGAGGGCATTATATTGACATGAGAAAAAACTTCTTGAACTGGCGATATTATTTCATTTTCGGCAATCGACAATAACAATTCTCCCTTATCTCCATGAGTTGAATTTCCACACGAAGTAAATGAAAAGAAAAGTACAATTACAAAGAATAAAAAACACTTCATCATTGGGCAAAGATAAAGTAATATTTCGATCTTCGAAGTTAATTATTTATAGTAAAAGCAAATTATTCTTTACTTCGAATCATTGCTTTTCGAATAGCACGATAAACACGAAAAATACCATAAAGACCTAACAAAGCTCCGAGTATTTGCCGGATAGTTGGGTTTACAATAACGGTATTAAAAATAGAGGTAAAAAGAAAAGAATAAGAAATGGCTAAATAAAGAACTGCCATAACACATTCAAAAATGAAAGCTCCTAAAGATTGAGAACGATTAGAATTTAACATAATGATAGATATAAAAAAAGTGAGGGCATGTTATTCATACCCTCACTAAATATAAAGTTAATTTATTTCAACTGGAATCTTACAGGCAAAGTAAACCATACGGAAACAGCCTGTCCATTTTGGCGACCCGGAATAAACTTAGGTAATTTTTTAACTACTCTTTGAGCTTCTTTATCCAAATCTTTATCAACTCCACGAACAATAACAACATCACCAACAGAACCATTTGGTAAAACAACAAACTTAAGTACAACAGTACCTTGAGTTCCTCGTTCTACTGCAATTGGAGGATAAACCATGTTATCGTTTAGCCATTTATACAAAGCAGCATCTCCATCAGGATAGCGAGGCATTTGTTCTGCAAAGTCTAAGACTTTATTTTCAGGTTCGGCTTGTACAATAACTTGATTGTTTGCTAAATCGGCAATATCAACTCCGTCTTTAGAACCGGACTCTACAGTTACCACCGAAATATCCACTTTACTATCAGTCAACTCTTTTTGAGTTAGCATCATGTCCTCTTCATTTACTTCTTCTTCGGTAACAACCGGAGGAGTAAACTGAATTGTTTCTTTCAACAATGGGGGGGGGCGGAACATATTCCGGCTGCTCAATGATATTTTCTTCCGGAAGTTCTTGATCCAAATCAACCAATACAACCGATTGAGTTTGTCCCAAGTCTTCGATTGTTTTATCGGGCATTGCCGATTTAATCAATCCAGGAAGAAACATAAGAGCTGCACCCACCAAAATCATAATTACAAGCGCCCAGATGTGTCTATCAGACGAATCTTTACGCATCACATATGCACCGTATTCGTGGTTCTTTCCCTCGAATACCATTTCTAGCCATTTGGGCGACGTTAAATCAAAATCTCTTGCCATAATCAAATTAATTTAATAGTGAGAAATTAAACACCCGCAGCTTCAGCACGTTGCGCTTCTGTGAGATATTCTGCATTGTCGGTTTTCTTAAAGAGCAAATAACGGTCTCCGTCAGTTATATCAACAATTGCATACGCACCAATGTTAGTAATCAACATTTCATCCAGAGCATCGACCAAATTTTTATAAGTAGATTGTTCGGTCGCTTTAATCATTATAGTTGGTACCTTATGAGCTTTCATTAGCTCTTTTTGAATAGATACCGACTTTTCATTAAATTCTTCTTGAGTTATATCCAGATTTTTCAATTGTTCTTTCAAATCTTGAATTTGGCTATAAGCTTCTCTATTTCTATTTAAAAGAAGTTGTCTGATTCCATCAGCTCCATATTCAGAACTTTTCAAAAATTCTAGATCCTCATAATTTTCCGTTTTCAACATTCCCTCGTAAAAGAAGAGCTGATTATCTGCTCCTAAAAGAAGAGTTACAGCATCTGTGTCTTGAACTTTATTTTCTTGTCCATCTTGAGGCTTGTCTTTCGAAGGCATGTTCAAATCCATCGTTTGTGGTTTAAGAAGTGTTGTTGCCATCATAAAGAAAGTAATCAACAACATATTCATATCCACCATCGGAGTAAAGTCTACTCTAAGGGTTTGTTTCTTCTGTTTATTTTTTCCGCCTCCGCCTGAGTCTTTTGCTTGTACTTCTGCCATTTTTTTATTTATTTTGGTTTAATACTCAACTCCTTATTGATTGGAAGCTGTTTTCAAACTAGTAATCAAAAGATAGCGATTCTTTCTCAACTCTCTCAGATTATCCAAAACGGTTTGAATCACCGGATAAGGAGTTGTTTGATCAGCTTTTATAGCTAATAATAAATCTCCTAAATTTAATTCTTCATTTACTGCAGCTGCATGACGAATCCAATGTTTAAATTCGTTATCAACTGTAGTTTCTCCGGTTGTTTCATTTAAGATCTCTTTCCCTTTAGTCGGGATTCCGGCACGATCAGTACCCATATTTTCCTTAAGGTACTTGTCTTGCTCCTCCATTGATAATGCTAAAAATGCTTTCATATCGGCAATCGGAACACCAAAAGCGGCTAATTGTTTAAATTTATCCACTTCAATATCGGTGAATGATATACCATAATCTTGCCCAACTCTTTTCAGAGTTTCTCCCATATTTCTTTGATTATCGATAGTCATGAAAATTTTCCCACTTGGGTCAACCAACATGGTTAACTTATTGGTTTCAGGTATCGTAAATTCCGAAACCGAAGAAGGTGTTGTTACCTGTATCGGCTCTTTAGCTAGAAATGTGGAAGTCATCATAAAGAAAGTAAGCAAAAGCACAGTAACATCACTCATCGCCGTCATGTCGATGAAAGTATTCTGTTTTTTTACTTTAATTTTTCCCATACTTTCTTGCTAATTATTTTGTATGAGTTTCTGAATAAGTTTGAGTAATAGCAAATCCCATCTCGTCGATAGCATATGTCATATTGTCGATCTTTCCAGTAAAGAAAGCATACATGATAATAGCAGCCGCACCGGTTGCAATACCAAGAGCTGTATTTACAAGAGCTTCAGAGATACCGGCAGAAAGAGCAACAGCATCAGCACCACCTTCAGCAGCCAAAGCACCAAATGAGTTGATCATACCTAATACCGTTCCTAAAAGACCGAACAATGTTCCCAAAGTAGAAATAGTAGCAATTACCGGAAGGTTTTGTTGCCAAGATGGTAATTCCAAAGCTGTAGCTTTTTCTAATTCTTCTTTGATGATAGATATTTTTCCTTCTACGTCTAAGTGATTGTTAGCAGGAGTATCCATTTCTTGATATTTTTTCAAACCTGCATCAACAACAGCAGCTACAGATCCTTTTTGTTTAGCACAAAGTTCTTCTGCTTTTTTAAGGTTTCCGGCAGTTAATTCTTTCTTAACGTCGTAAACAAAGTTAATCAAGTTACCTTTTCCTTTAGCTATAGTTAAAGCGATAAAACGCTCTATACTTAAACAAAGTACTGTTAATAATAATGTGATAACGATTGCAACGTTGTAACCTCCTTTATAGATGTTACCTTTCATGTTGCTTGAGTGGTTTTTTGCGGGTGGATAAGAAGTTTCCTTCAACTCAGCCAACTGAGCTTTGATAGCTTCATCTGATTGTCCACTACTTTTAATTTGCTCTACTTTTGTATTATATTCTTCAGCACCTTGGAAGTTGTTTACATC
>JAJDGO010000003.1 GCA_030265685.1 Bacteroidales bacterium OttesenSCG-928-M11 | reverse complement strand
CTTATCAATTACCGGATTATACCCGAAAAGGTAGAATTTCTTCTCGAATCGAAATAAATACATGACTTGCTTAGGCTTAACAGGTGGTATAGGTAGCGGGAAAACTGTGGTTGCCCGAGTGTTCGAAATATTAAATTACCCGGTTTACTACACCGATTTCGAAGCCAAACGCATCATGCAAGATTCGATGATTGTCAAAGAAAAATTAGTCGATTTTTTCGGAGACGAAATATACATCGCCAATCAATTAAACAAACCCTTATTAGCTAAACTTATATTCAACAACAACGACAACCTACACTTTGTCAATTCGGTAGTACATCCGGAAGTAACCAAAGATTTTCTTTTGTGGAAAGACAAACAAAACGACAAAAAAATAAGCATTATCGAGTCGGCTATCCTTTTCGAGTCGGGACTTAATAACTTAGTAGACATCACAGTTGCCGTTACAGCTCCCTTAGAAGTTAGGATTAATCGGACAATAATACGAGACAATGCTTCGAGAGAAGCAATTATCGAGAGAATAAACAATCAAATCTCCGAAGAAAAACGCACAGAACTCGCCGATCACGTTATCATCAACGACGATGTTCAGGCTTTATTACCACAGATCAACCAAATCCTCAGCTCCTTAAATTCATAAATCTTCCGAAAAGAATTAGTACTTGATTCTTCCGAAAACAAACCCAGTCAAAGTTTTACTACAACTTAGTCTAAGTTATACAAGAACTTGCTCCAAGTTTTACTATAACTTCGGTCAAGTTATACAAGAACTTCGATCAAGTTGTAGTATCTTTTTTCAACATCCATTTATTAAGCCGACATTCTTAAAAAAAATCCGGATCATCAAACCTTTTCACTTTTAAAAAATAAAAAAAAACTTACCAAAACCGTTATTTATTAAGCATACAGTTAATAATTCGATATTTTTATATATGTTTGTATCGAAAAAAATAAACCCTTGTTTGTAATCTTTTCAAACGTTACGCGTCTTACTATATATAAACTATCTCGGAATGATTAAACTCGAAAATATTAACAAGACTTATTACAATGGGGCTCCTTTGCATGTTTTGAAGGATGTTAACCTCGAAATTCAAAAAGGAGAGATGGTTTCTATCATGGGAGCATCCGGTTCGGGAAAATCTACCTTACTTAATATTCTGGGAATACTTGATACTTACGACTCGGGAAACTATTACTTGAACGGAACTCTTATAAAAAATCTTGGCGAGACACGTGCAGCCGGACTTCGTAATAAAATGATCGGCTTTATCTTCCAGTCATTCAATCTTATCAATTTTAAGAATGCGGTCGAAAATATTGCATTACCTCTCTACTATCAAGGCGTAGGAAGAAAAAAACGAAATGCAATCGCCCTCGAGTATTTAGACAAGATGGGGCTAAAAGAATGGGCACATCACATGCCTAATGAAATGTCGGGCGGGCAAAAACAAAGAGTTGCTATCGCAAGAGCCTTGATTGCCAAGCCACAAATAATATTAGCTGACGAACCTACAGGCGCACTCGACAGCAAAACATCGGACGAAGTGATTCGTATACTTCGCGAAGTAAACGAAACAGGAATGACCATGATAATAGTTACGCACGAACAAAGCGTAGCTGATTCTACGGATAAGATTATTTCTTTGAAAGACGGATTAATAAAAGACATTAAAACAACATCATATCGTGTTTGATCTCGACAAATGGGCGGAAATATTCGCCACTATCAAAAAGAACAAATTACGTACATTCCTTACGGGATTCTCTGTTTCTTGGGGAATCTTCATGTTTTGTATTCTTTTATCGTCGGGAAATGGCTTAAAAAACGGCATGATGTCTAACTTTGGCAGCCGATCGGTCAATAGTCTTGAGTATTGGGGACGAAGAACTTCGATGCCTCATAAAGGATTTCCCGAACGCCGACGTATAAATTTGGACGAAAAAGACATCGTACACATTAAAAATAGAGTTCCGGAAGCGAGCAATATAACACCGATTATAGATAATAATCTTAATGTAAGCTACGGAATAAACAATACGTCCAGTAAAGTTGTAGGCGTAACCCCCGATTATCCCAAAACAAACGGAATCACAATCAAAGACAATCAAGGTAGGTTTATCAATGACTTGGACATCAGAGACAAGCGAAAAGTAGCAGTAATCAACAGCCGGTTCTGCGAAGTCTTATTCAAAGACGAACCTCCAATAGGAAAGCTCTTTATTGCCAACGGACTTAGCTACACAGTTATTGGTGTTTTCGAAGAAGATTCTTGGGAAGATAGCGAGAAGGCGTATATTCCGCTAACAACCGCCCAAGCTCTTTATCAAGGAGGATACGGATACGACGATATTGTTTTTACACTTAGCGGATTAGAAACAGAAAAAGAGAACGAAAGTTTTGAAGAAAGATTCAGAATAGAAATGGCTGGTCTACATCATTTCAATCCGGAAGATAAAAGAGCTATTGGTATTTGGAATCAACTTCAAAATTATCTTCAATTCATTGGTATATTTAACGGAATATCTACCTTTATTTGGATCATAGGAGTAGGAACACTTATTGCAGGAATAATTAGTGTTAGTAATATTATGCTGATTACGGTGAGAGAACGAACTCGCGAAATCGGAATACGAAAAGCTTTAGGAGCCAAACCTTCTTCAATATTGGCCAGTATATTAATGGAATCGGTTTTTATTACCGCCGTATTTGGCTATGTCGGGATGTTTCTTGGGGTAGGTTTAGGCGAATTGGTTTCATCTATTCTCGAAACTCCGGGCATGGAAGAAGTAAGTCAAGTGTTCAAAAGCCCTACAATAGATGTAAATGTAGCAATCGGCGCCATGCTTATACTAATGACTTCGGGATTAATTGCCGGTTATTTCCCAGCAATGAAAGCAGTAAAAATACCTCCGGTTGAAGCTATGCGAACAGAATAATAAATAAAAAGCAAAAGATGTTTGATTTAGACAGAATACAAGAAATATGGGTCACCATTACCCGCAATAAAGTAAGGAGTCTCCTTACCGGATTCGGAGTATTTTGGGGAATCTTCATGCTTGTTATTATGCTGGGAGCCGGACAAGGCTTAGGAAATGGTATGTCTGAAGGGATAGAAGGGTTTGCGATGAACTCTTGTTTTATGGGTTCTAGTAGAACAAGCGAACCATATAAGGGTTTTCAACGGGGACGCTACTGGAACATGCGCAATGGAGACTTGGAAATACTGAAACAATCCATACCCGAAATTGATGCAATAGCCCCTATTTTGTGGGGAAGAAGAGCAGATGACAATGTTATTTACGGAGACAACTCAAGTTCGGCTTCGGTTCGGGGAGTAGGTCCTGATTATGCACGAATAGAAAACCAATTTCTCTCAAAAGGTCGTTTTGTCAACAACCTTGATATTGCAAGTAAACGAAAGGTTTGTGTAATCGGGACAAAAACATACGAAGATCTTTTTCCCAATGGGGAAGATCCGATAGGAAAATACATTAGTGTCAACCATATATATTACCAAATCATTGGAGTTGCCGAAGGAGTTTCTAACTTTAGTATGGGAGGCCGAACATCCGAAACAATTTCTTTGCCTTTTACAACCATGCAACAAATCACAAATGGAGGAGATGTGATCCATATGATAGCCGCAACGGCACAACCCAACAAGTCTGTCAACCAGATGGAAGAGCGAATGAAAGAAATGTTACGAGCAAACAATCATATTTCTCCAACCGACACACAAGCAATATGGGGATTTAATATGGAAGACAACTTTAAGATGTTCAGTTCCCTCTTCTTGGGGATCGCCATCTTAATATGGATTGTTGGTTCCGGAACATTAATTGCCGGCATTGTAGGAGTAAGTAATATTATGATGGTAACAGTAAAAGAGCGAACAAAAGAAATTGGAGTTCGCCGGGCTCTTGGTGCCAAACCTCTTACGATAATCGGGCAAATCATGACCGAAAGTCTTGTACTAACAGCCTTAGCCGGATTTTTAGGTTTATGTTTTGGTGTTTTTGTGCTTTATTTAGCCGATACTTATTGGTTACAAACGGCAGAAAATGTTTATCTAAAAAATCCAATGGTGTCTTTCTTTACCGCAATTGCCTCAAGTATTATACTATTAATATCCGGTTTGATCGCAGGTGCAATCCCCACTTCGCGAGCATTAAAAATAAAGGCAATCGATGCCATTAGAGAAGAATAATAAATACAAATAATATGAAGAAAGTAGGTAAAATTATCCTGTTCACATTGTTAGGTTTGGTCGTTCTATCGACCTTCGTATTCCTATTTAATAAATCCAAACCGGTAGAGACTACCTTTGAAATAGTTTCACCTTCGATTGGAAGTATCGAAAACAAAACCATTGCCACGGGGAAAGTAGAACCGCGCGACGAAATTTTGATCAAACCACAAATATCAGGTATCATCTCCGAAGTTCTGAAAGAAGCAGGAGAAAAGGTAACAATCAACGAAGTGATTGCTACGGTAAAGGTTATACCAGAGATGTCTTCCCTAAACTCAGCCGAATCAAGACTAAGAGTTTCGGAAATTAATCTTAAACAAATTGAAATGGAATACGCCCGTCAAGTACAATTATACAACGACGGAATCATTTCTAAAGAAGAGTTTGACAGTTCCGAAGCCAGTTATAAAAAAGCACAAGAAGAAAGAACGAACGCTCAAGATGCACTTGACATCGTTCGAGAGGGAGTTTCTAAAAAACATGCAAATCTAAGTAACACACAAATACGGTCAACTATCTCGGGAATGATACTTGATGTTCCGGTTAAAGCCGGAAACTCGGTAATTCAAGCAAATACATTCAACGACGGAACAACCATTGCTTCCGTTGCTAATATGAATGACCTTATTTTTCGAGGAAACATCGACGAAACAGAAGTCGGAAAAGTAAGCGAAGGAATGCCTATTACTCTAACTGTAGGAGCAATCAATAGCGAAAAGTTCGATGCTATTCTAGAATATATCTCTCCAAAAGGAACTGAGCAAAGCGGAGCAGTTTTATTCGAAATAAAAGCAGCCGTATCTGTTCCCGACAGCGTTTTTATTCGCGCAGGATATAGTGCAAATGCAGAAATAGTTATGGCACAAGTTAAAGATATAATAACACTTCCTGAGAGTGCTATTAATTTCGAGAATGATTCTACCTTCGTTTATGTGCTTAAAGAAGGACTCCCAAAGCAAGAGTTTGAAAGAAGAGCAATTGAAATCGGGCTTTCGGACGGAGTACAGATAGAAGTTAAAAACGGACTAACTCTGGAAGATAAAGTACGAGGAAACGAAGTAAGCAAAAGCAAACGTTAATAACAAGAAACTTATGACACGTCGACTTATAGTTATTGTATCGTTGTTGAGTATTTATGCCTTAACAGCTCAAGCTCAGAAGAAATGGAACTTGGAAGAATGTATCAATCATGCTACCGAACACAATATTTCAATAAAACAACAAGAATTACGTAGAGAAACTGCCGAAATATCTTTGAATACTTCGCGCATGAGTAGGCTTCCCGATTTGAATGCCAGCTTAGGCAATACTTGGAATAGAAGTTCGAATACCGATTCTCTTATATCGAATAAGCATATTATTTCTTCAAGTGCCAGTTTTTCAATATCAACATCGGTTCCTGTATTTACCGGTTTTCGGATTAAGAATGAAATCGAACGTGATAAAATTGCTTTAGAAGCCGCTACATTAAACTTAGAGCGGGCAAAAGAGGATCTTTCTCTTTCGGTTACCTACCTATTTTTAGAAGTTCTTTTTAATAAAGAAATTGTAGAAATAAGTAAGGAACAATTAGAAATAAGTCAAACTCAAATAGCTCGGACAAAAGCGCTTGTTGATGCAGAAAAAGTTCCGAAGTCGCAATATTACGACATCGAAGCTCAAGTCGCACAAGATGAAGTATCGCTTGTAAATGCCGAAAAGAACTTGGAACTTTCGTTATTAGATCTTGCTCAAAGTTTAGAGTTAGAACATGAAACCGATTTCGACATTTTAGTTCCTACATTCGATCACCCAATCATTGAGCATATGGCTTCTCTTCAAAAACCGGATATTGTATTTGCTAATGCTTTATCAGTAAAACCCGGAATAAAGATGATTGAACTGGAAGTAGAAGGAGCCGAAAAGTCGCACAATATTGCAAAATCGGCTTATTATCCATCTTTAAGTTTGAATGCGGGATACGGAACCGGATACAGTTATATTTACGATCTCCCATGGCCTAACGAATCTTTTTCGAGTCAAATAAAAGATGGGCGCGAATACATTGGGTTATCCTTGTCAATACCTATATTCAATCGTTTTTCGACTCGTAATAATGTAAAGACTTCAAAAATCAACATTTTGAATCAGAAGCTTGCACTCGAAGATGCAAAGAAGACTCTCTACAAGGAGATACAAACAGCCCATCTTAATGCAACTTCCGCACTGAAAGCTTATCTTGCTTCGAACAAAGCGGTAAAAGCATCATCAGAGTCTTTTAAGTATACACAAGAAAGATACGAAGTAGGAAAATCGACAGTATTTGAATTTAACGATGCCAAACTGGCTCTAACTCGGTCTCAGTCTGAAATGGTAAAAGCCAAATACGATTATATCTTCCGCACTAAAATACTTGATTTCTACAACGGAATACCTATTAGACTGTAATAAAAAGGTTGAATTATTCTACTCCGCAAAGTCCTTTTATTTCACGTAAAGCTTTTTGCTTTTTAGTTTCGCGAGGAACAAAAGGTTCGCTTGGTAAAACACCGATTCGCATTAAGTAATCGGCAAGGACAAGAATGTTTAATGTCCCGACGGCAGCAATAGGCGTAAGAATACCATTTGCAATAATATCGCCGGTTGTTTCTGTAGAATTAGGATCAAAACCATCATTCGGAAGGTATCCCAAAGCATAGGGAGAAACAGAATATTGATTGTAAGACGGAGACGGTTCTTTATAGGAATTAAAGAGCGCGCACTGTTTATGATTGTATCCCGAAATAGGAAGCGGAGCTTTGTTTATATTCAGTTCAAAGACCTCATAATCGGTGTTTGTGTCATACTTCGTTTCTGGAGTCATCATTTTGAGCACCATATCCATGTCTATCGATTCCTTGATAAATCGTTTATAAAAATCTCCTTCTTGAGAATAAGCGCACGGAATAGATAATATGAAAAATAAAACCAAGAGTAGAAACCATTGGACACGAAGATCAACATATCTTATTTGGCAAATCATCAAAAGCTTTTCGTCGTTGTCGGAGGCAAAAATAGATATTAATTCTTTATATTTTGTATCTTTGCACAACAAATAACGTTAAGAAGTGTGACTAAGAACAAATTACAAAAATTCGCAGACATGAGCAGTTATCCTCATGTCTTTCAATATCCTTTCGCAGTATTACAAGAACAAGGATTCGAAATGAAAGGGCAATGGAATAAACTATTCTTTAAGAATGAGAATCCAATTGTTTTGGAATTAGGCTGCGGGAAGGGAGAATATACGGTAGAGCTGGGGAAATTATTCCCCGAAAAGAACTTTATCGGAATCGACATTAAAGGAGCAAGAATGTGGACCGGAGCAAAACAATCATTGGAAGAAGGAATGAAAAATGTTGCTTTCCTAAGAACACATATTGAGCTCATCGAACATTTCTTTGCTTCGGGAGAAATATCAGAAATATGGATTACTTTCCCCGACCCTCAGATGAGCAAGGTAAATAAGCGAATGACTTCGTCTCGTTTTATGCATCTTTACCGGAAAATACTTATCCATTCGGGAATTATCCATCTAAAAACAGATAGTAATTTCATGTACACTTACACCTCAGAGTTGGTAAAAGCGAACAATCTTCCGATAGAGGTTAGTACTGATGATTTATACAACAGTGGTCTGGACGATGAAATATTATCTATTCAAACATTCTACGAACAACAATGGATAGAACGAGGATTAAATATCAAGTATATAAAGTTTATTCTCGAACCAAAAGATATTTATATCGAACCGGATGTAGAGATAGAGCTGGATCCTTACCGAAGTTTTAACCGGAGCAAGCGTTCTGCCAAAAACACAAACAAAGAATAAATAGACAAAACAAGGAATAATAATATATGAAACTATATCCTCAATTAATTATTGACGCATTAAAACAAGTTCGTTATCCCGGAACGGAAAAGAATATTGTTGAGTTGGGTATGTTGGAAGACGATATGCGCATCGAAGGAAACAAAGTATCATTCTCTTTGATATTCGAACGAGCAAAAGATCCGTTTATCAAATCAATAACTAAGGCTGCCGAAACAGCAATTTTAACTTTCGTTTCTCCCGAAGTAGAAATCAAAGGGAATATATCAGTAAAAACGAATCAAGTAGAACAACCCAAAGCTCCGAAGTTACTACCTGAAGTAAAAAATATCATCGGTGTATTTTCAGGGAAAGGAGGCGTAGGGAAAAGTACTGTTGCTGCAAATTTAGCTATTGCGCTTGCTAACTTAGGATATAAAGTAGGATTACTCGATGCTGATATTTATGGACCAAGTCTCCCGAAAATGTTTGCAGAAGAAGAAGCACGACCTTACATGGAAGAGATCGACGGACGAGAATTAATAATGCCTATTGAGAAATATGGAGTAAAATTACTCTCTATCGGTTTTTTTGTCGATAAAGATAATGCTTTGGTATGGCGAGGAACTATGGCAAGCAATGCACTGCGGCAATTAATTGGTGATACGAATTGGGGAGAATTAGATTACTTTATATTAGACTTGCCTCCCGGAACAGGAGATATTCATCTAACTCTAGTACAAACATTGGCTGTCACAGGCATTGTTATTGTTACTACTCCGCAAGAAGTTGCATTGGCAGACGCCAAAAAGGGGATTAATCTATTTACGGGCGAGAAAGTCAATGTCCCTATCATCGGATTAGTAGAGAATATGGCTTGGTTTACTCCTGCCGAGCTTCCCGAAAACAAATATCACATCTTCGGGAAAGACGGAGGTAAAAGATTAGCTGAAGAAATGCAAATACCTCTTTTAGGAGAAATACCAATCGTTCAAAGCATTTGCGATGGAGGAGATGCAGGAAAACCGGTTGCTTTAGATCCGGAAACAATTACAGGACAAGCATTCCTTCGTTTGGCAGAAAAGACGGCAGAGCAAGTAAATCACCGAAACGAACACATGGACCCGACTCAACGAGTCCGTGTGAAGTAAAAATCTTATTTTTACTCGACTGCTTTCAAACTCATATCAAGGCTTTTCACCGAATGAGTCAATGCGCCAACCGAGATATAATCCACTCCCGTCTCGGCATAGTCGCGTATTGTATCGAAGGTGATTCCTCCGGAAGATTCGAGTTCGTAACGTCCATCTACTAACTGAACAGCCTTGCGGGTGTTTTCCACATTGAAATTATCCAACATAATACGGTCAACACCCCCGATAGTTAATACCTCGTTCAGTTCGTCAAAGCTACGAACTTCTATTTCTATCGGAAGACTTTTTCCTTGTTGCCAAGAATATTCTTTTGCTCGGGCAATCGCATTTTTTATTCCTCCCGCAAAATCCACGTGATTGTCTTTAAGAAGGATCATGTCAAACAAGCCGATACGATGATTTGTTCCGCCACCGATTTTGACAGCTTCTTTTTCAATCATTCTCATACCCGGAGTTGTTTTGCGAGTATCTAGAACTCGGGTTTTAGTACCTTCTAATCTTTTCACATAGCGGCGAGTAGTAGTCGCAATACCACTCATACGTTGCATAACATTAAGAAGTAATCGCTCGGTCTGTAAAAGAGATTGTATTTTTCCTTCTACCGTAAATGCAATATCACCGTATGCCACCTCAGAGCCATCCTGAATAAAAACATCCATCTTTAGTTCCGGATCAAAAGTAGATAGTATCTGTTTTGCAATCTCTACTCCTGCCAACACTCCATCTTCTTTAACGATCAGTTGTACCTTACCCATTGCTGTAGCCGGGATAGTAGAAAGCGTGGTATGATCTCCATCGCCTATATCTTCTTTGAATGCGAGACGAATCAATTCGTCGATAAGTTCTTGTTTCATATTATATCTTATTATTTTTATTCTTTGCTTTTAAATGATGAAATATGTATCGTTACCCCAATAGCGATAGCTAAAAGTATGATTCTCAGCCAAAGTTTATCAACTACAAACACAATACTAACAAAAGTACATAACCACATCAAGGCGATAGCATATATTTTTGTTCTGAATGGGATTATTTTCTTTTCTTGGTAATTAATAATGTAAGGACCAAGACGCTTACGGCTGATAAGCCACTGATAAGCCTTCGGAGAACTTTTAAGATACAAAAACGCTGTTAATAATAAGAAAGGAGTCGTCGGCAGAAGAGGTAAAAAGATACCTATAATCCCAAGCACGAGACTTATAGTCCCTAATATTATTAACAGCGTTCGTATAAAAATCATGCGATGCTAAAGCAACACTATGCTTTATTTAATATTCAATTTCTTTTTTATATCCTTAGGAAGAGCATCTTTGTGAACAACGATATTAGTTGTTTTATAAGATACAAACGGCACCGAAGCATACCAAGTTCCTTTGTAAGGACTATCTGTCCCCCATGAGTTTTTCACCATATAATACTTCGATCCGTTTTGGTCTTTAGCTATTCCGTAAAGCAGCATACCATGATCATCGGTTGTCTCGAAATTATCAAATGCTTCTTGACGCATTTCTTGAGTGATCGATAATTCAGGAACCGGGCCTGTTAGATTGGCTATTCGAGCTTCCATTTCTTTTTGAGATATACCTAACCAATGCGCTTGATCAGATCCCGGACCTTCATTGGCTTTAACATCCGGCATAACGGCAATACCTTTGCGGTTGAATCCTTTCTCGCTCACATCGCTTGCCCAAGCTACCGTATAACCATTTTCCAATGCATTATCAACAACAGCCATCATTTCGTCGAGCGGCAAGTTGTAAGACAAAGCCCAGCGCCAATTGTCTGGTACTTCGATCGCAAAAGAACTATAAAATGGGTGATGAGTAAAAGAAGTTATTGAAACATAATCATCCGGCACAATACCTAAAGACTGAGCAAATGAATGAGGCGTATATTCTTTTCCTTGATAAACAAATGTTTCCGGCACTTCGCCCAAATAAGCATCTAAGATACCTTTAAATCCTTCGAACCAAGCGGTAGATAGCTTACGGCTTCTTGTCAAAGGATTGACATATCCTTTCAATACATCATCCAACTCTCCGTGACGGTGAATTGTATCTCCGTAATTCAAACCTTGATAAACTTCCATCGGAACAATACCGTATTCTTTTATACCATCGATAACATCAGCAAACGATCCGCCGGCAGCAAAAGTTGTTTCCCCGTGCATTCTTACATATTTCTTCGCTTTGCCTTCGTAGTTTACACGGGCAATATACATCGGGGCAAGAATATGCTCACCTTTGTTCATGCGAAGCAACTCGGCTTCTATCATTCCCAATCCGGAGAAACTCCAGCAAGTTCCCGAACTATTTTGATTCTGTACCGGAGTAATCTGAATCTCTTTTACCGTAGTAAACTCGAAACCTTCCGCCTCTTTCTTTTCTTCCTGAGCGAATGTCGGGAAGCAAAGGCTGATGATCAATAATGAAATAAAGTAACGTTTCATGTTAATTTTATATTTAAGTAGTTAATTTGCTACAAAGATACAACTTATTCAAACAAGATAAAAGCTGCTATATATTATTTTGGGAGAAGCGTTAAAGTTCGTCAAATTTACCACGTATAAGCAGCATCAAATTCTCATTAAATGAGACCGAGATTATCATTAGACGAGAGGTAGATTGTCATTTAATGAGAAGGTGCTTGTCATCTAATGAGAACGAGCTTGTCATCTAATGAAAACGGCGCTCTCATTAAATGACAATCCGACAAGCATTACACAAAATAGATATTACTGAAACACAATGAATTACAAAACACATACAAACAACAATATCCTCATTATTCGTTTTATCAGCTTTTAACTAAAATATTCATTTTGAAGATCGAGAAAACGGAATTATTTGATCGCATCTACACTTCATTTTCATTTTTAATTGTACCTTTGTCAAGCATCAAGTTATCCCTATTAATAAAGAAACATGAAAAGAAATCTGCTTGTTTTTATCAGTCTGATTCTGTTTATCGGAAATATATTCGCACAACAATCGACTATTTACGAGATCAACATCGATTCGGAAATAAATGCCACCTCTCGCATATTCCTCAACAAAGGGTTGAACGAAGCAAATGAACTGAATGTTGATGCTGTTCTGATCCGGCTTAATACCTACGGAGGAACATTGGTCGACGCCGACTCGATGCGAACAGCTATTCTCTACAATCCGATACCTGTTTATGTATTCATCGACAATAATGCCGCTTCGGCCGGAGCACTAATCTCTATTGCCTGCGAAAAAATATTCATGCGGCCCGGAGCTACGATTGGTGCAGCCACCGTTGTTCAAGGAGATTCGGGAGACGAAGCGCCGGATAAATATCAATCATATATGCGGGGGATGATGCGAGCAACAGCCGAAAAAACAGGTCGCGACCCCAAGATAGCAGAAGCTATGGTTGACGAACGAGTTAACATTCCCGAAATAAACGAAGAAGGACGAGTACTTACCCTAACGGCACAAGAGGCAATGAAGGTTGGATACTGCGACGGCATTGCCGAAACGAAGCAAGAAGTTATCGAACAACTGCTGGACATCAAAGACTACAAGATCGTGGAATATACACCCTCTATCGTAGATAAACTAATGGGATTCTTAACAAATCATGCCTTCCGCGCGATCTTGATAATGATCATCGTAGCGGGAATATATTTCGAGTTGCAAAGTCCGGGAATAGGATTTCCGACAATGGCAGCCATTACCGCCGCTGTCTTATATTTTACACCTCTTTATTTAGAAGGCTTGGTTCAGAATTGGGAGATTGCGGTGTTTATTATCGGAATACTGCTTATTCTGATTGAACTATTCGTTACCCCAGGCATGGGAGTCGCCGGGATTAGCGGAATAGTATTAATAGGGATGGGGTTAGTATTTGCGATGCTAAACAACGATTGGTTCAGCTTCCGGGAAGTAACCATACCCGACCTCTCCTACTCTCTCATTACCGTTTCGTCTGGAATACTACTTGCTATCTTTCTCATTCTATATATGTCGGCGAGAATAGGCAAGAAGGGTATGTTCCGCAAAATCGCATTAGAAACCGACTTGAGTACATCGGAAAGCGTCACCGAAGAAGAGCTGCAACTAGTAGGCAAAGAAGGAACTGCAATGACAGACCTTCGTCCGTCCGGCAAAATCATAATAGCAGGCGAGGTATACGATGCCGTTTCCAATCTTGGATACATCGAGGCCGGAACTAAGATTAAAGCAATCCGCTTGGAAAACATGCAACTTTATGTAGATAAATTATAAATAAAGAACTTAATTAATGAATTGAATATTTTTCTTATTCTATAAAAAGCACTAACTTTGTTGGCTGCAAATCAGAGATGGAAAAGGAAAGCAAAGTCAAGGAGATTGTCAAAGAGAAGTTCACGGAATATCTGATAAAGAATCACCACAGAAGAACTCCGGAAAGGTATGCCATACTTGACATTATCTATTCAGATAGTCGACATTTTGACATGGAAACGCTCTATCAAACAATGAACGATAGCAACTTTCGAGTAAGTAGAGCAACTCTCTACAACACGATGCAACTTCTTGTCAAATATAAACTCGTCATTCAACATCAATTCGGAAAAAACCAATCTTTTTACGAACGAGCATACAACAACGACTTTCACCACCACCTGATCTGTACATCTTGCGGCAAAGTTCGGGAAGATAGAGATCCCACGACAAAATCTTTAATCGAGAATAGAAAAACAAGGGGATTCTCGGCAACTCATTACGCGGTATACATCTACGGAGTATGCAGTTCTTGCCAAAGAGAACAAAAGAAACTCTTGAAAGAAATAAAGAATCAACAAAAAAATAAATAATAACAATCAGAAGAAAAAATGAAATCCGAGACAACAAATAGCATACAAAGGCTAAATAACAAACCGGATTTCGTCTGACCTCAAAAACATTATGTGTATATGAAAGTGGACGTTTTATTAGGCTTACAGTGGGGAGATGAAGGTAAAGGAAAAATAGTCGACGTATTAACTCCCAAATACGATATAGTTGCCCGTTTTCAGGGCGGGCCAAACGCCGGACACACGCTGGAGTTCGAAGGTCAAAAGTATGTTCTTCGATCTATCCCTTCCGGCATATTTCAAGGAGGCAAAATAAACATCATCGGGAATGGTGTTGTTTTAGACCCTGCTCTTTTCAAAGCTGAAGTGGAAGCGTTAGAGCGCTCCGGACACGATTTAACAAAACGTATATATATATCTCGCAAGGCTCATTTAATACTACCAACCCATCGTATTCTCGACGCTGCCTATGAAGCACAAAAAGGCGACGTAAAAATCGGAACAACAGGAAAAGGAATCGGCCCTACTTATACGGATAAAATTTCTCGCAACGGACTGCGCATAGGCGACATCGAACAAAACTTCGAACAGAAATACAAAGCAGCGATAGACCGACACATTCTTATATTAAAGCAAATGAACTATGATTTCGATCTATCTCAATTAGAAAAAGAGTGGATGGAAGGAATAGAAACTATCAAACGTTTCAAATTAATCGATAGCGAGCATTTCGTCAATAAAGAACTTGCGGAAGATAAGAAAATATTAGCAGAAGGTGCTCAAGGCACAATGCTCGACATCGACTTTGGTTCGTATCCTTATGTTACAAGTTCGAATACTATAAGTGCAGGAGCTTCTACCGGACTCGGTATTGCACCGTCTAAGATTGGCGAAGTATATGGAATCTTCAAGGCTTATTGTACACGAGTAGGAAGCGGCCCGTTCCCAACTGAATTGCACGATGAAGTAGGACAAAAAATGCGTGATTTCGGAAACGAGTATGGTTCTGTAACCGGACGCCCTCGTCGCTGCGGTTGGATTGACTTGGTAGCCCTCCGTTACGCAATTATGGTAGACGGTGTTACTCAACTTATCATGATGAAAAGTGATGTAATGGACACTTTCGAAAGCATCAAGGCCTGCGTTGCCTACGATATAAACGGAAAAGAAGTTGAAGATTTTCCATACAGCATTGATGAAAACCTAACTCCTATTTATGCCGAATTACCGGGATGGAAGACTGATATGACAAAAATGCAGTCCGAAAATGAATTTCCAGAAGAATTTAACGCTTATCTGTCTTTCTTAGAAGAGAACTTGGGCGTGCCTATCAAAATAGTCTCTGTAGGACCAGATAGAGCACAAACAATCATTCGCTACGACGATTCGGCAGAGTAAGTACTATGTCCTCCATAAACATTCGGGGCACGATTTTTGTTATTTGGGTAAATATCAAGCTTTATAAAATTTAGAAATTATGTCTTTATATACATTATATTGGGTAATATTTATAGGTATTGCCATATTAAGTTGGTTGGTGCAATGGAACTTAACCAGAAAGTTTAAGAAATACTCCAAGATGCCATTAAGCAATGGTATGACAGGAAAAGACGTTGCAGAGATGATGCTTCGAGAAAACAATATTTCTAACGTAAAAGTATTGTCGACCAATGGCATGTTGACAGATAACTACAATCCTACCAACCATACAATCAATCTAAGCGAAGGAGTTTACGCAAGCAATAGCGTAGCGGCAGCAGCAGTTGCAGCTCACGAAACAGGGCATGCAATACAACACCAAAAAGCGTATGGTCCACTGAAAATGCGTTCGGCTTTAGTTCCGGTAGTATCGTTTTCTTCCAAATGGGTAATGTGGTTAATTTTGGGAGGTATGATTCTCTTAGGATCAGATGGAAGAAGCGGGCTAGGAAGCACTATTTTGTTAATCGGGATTGTTCTTTTCGGGATAACTACTTTATTCAGTTTCATCACGCTTCCCGTCGAGATCAATGCGAGCAAGAGAGCTTTGGTTTGGTTAAACCAAGCCGGCATTACAAATTCATATAACGATGCAGCAGCAAAAGACGCTCTAAAATCAGCAGCTTATACTTATGTAGTAGCTGCCTTAGGCTCTTTGGCTTCTCTCTTATATTATATTATGGTATTTCTCGGAAGCAGAGACTAAATTATGAATAAGAAATCGGTATCATTAAAGATTGTCGGCGTAACCTTCAGCCAAGTTCAAGCTGGAGCATATGCTTTGATCCTTGCTGAAGAAGAAGGACCGAGACGACTGCCTATTATCATCGGGACCCCCGAAGCTCAGTCTATCGCAATTCATCTTGAAGGATTAAATCCTCCACGCCCTCTAACTCATGATTTGTTCATGTCTTTCGTCAAAAAGATCAACGCTGAAATACACTCTGTCTTTATCTACAAGTATGATGATGGTGTATTTCTCTCGCGCATTACTTTCAGAAATAAAGAAGGCGTCTTTTTTGACATAGACTCTCGCACTTCCGATGCAATCGCATTGGCTATTCGGGCACAAGCTCCGGTTATTACAACCGAAGAGATTATGCAACAAGTGAGTGTTGTTATGGATATGGATATGGATATATCTTACTACGAAGAGATAAATGAAATAGAAGCAGAATCCGCCAAAGAAACAGAAGAAAAAAGCAAAGAAACAGATTACGAAAAAATGACCAAGGAAGAGTTAAGGATTGAACTCGACGAAGCCATTCGAAGAGAAGACTATGAAAAAGCCTCCTCTATCAGAGATATTATAAATAAACAATCCTGACGAATTTTTACACATTAAATGAATAACGCAAATTCCCCTCTAACTCTGGGGACTGAAAGTACTACCAAATTACTAAAACAATATGCTGTCCCGGCAATTATAGCCATGACAGCATCTTCTCTTTATAACATTACCGACAGTATATTTATTGGTCATGGAGTTGGCCCATTAGCCTTGTCGGGTTTAGCTATAACATTCCCATTAATGAACTTAGCAGCCGCATTTGGTTCGCTTGTAGGTGTAGGAGCTTCTACCCTACTCTCGATCAGGATGGGACAGAAAGATTACAAGACAGCAAATGATATTTTAGGAAACGTGTTCACCCTAAACCTAATCATGGGGATTGCTTTCTCGATTATCACCATCTTGTTTCTGGATCCGATACTTACATTCTTCGGAGCAACTCCCGACCTGTTGCCATATGCTCATGATTTCATGGTAATCATTTTATTAGGGAACGTAGTTACCCATATGTATCTCGGATTAAATGCTATTCTTCGTTCGGCGGGACATCCCAAAAAAGCCATGATGGCAACTATTTACACCGTAATTATCAATCTAGTGCTGAATCCTTTGTTTATCTTTGGATTCAAGTGGGGCATACAAGGCTCTGCTTTTGCTACGGTTATTTCTCAAGTTGTTGTTTTGATATGGCAACTTCGCCTTTTTAACGATAAGAACTTTTTTATTCATTGGAAAAAAGGGATCTATCGCCTGAGAAAAAAGATCGTTCTTGATTCTCTATCAATAGGAATGTCACCTTTTTTAATGAATGCTGCGAGTTGTCTTATAGTAGTTCTTATCAACCGTCAACTTATTACACACGGAGGAAGTTTAGCTGTCGGAGCTTACGGAATTGTAAATCGTATCGCTTTCCTTTTCATTATGATTGTTATGGGATTGAATCAAGGGATGCAACCCATAGCCGGTTATAATTATGGAGCAAAACTATACGAACGTGTAATGGCTGTTTTCAAGAAGACTATTTTGTATGCCACAGTTATCATGTTGATCGGTTTTACGATAGTAGAACTATTTCCTCATGCTGTTGCATCAATTTTCACTAACGAAAACAACTTAATCGACATGGCAGTACCTGGTCTTCGCTGGACATTCCTTTGTTTTCCTTTAATAGGATTCCAAATGGTTACTTCCAGCTTTTTCCAAAGCATTGGCAAACCAATAAGAGCTATTATTCTTTCCCTTACTCGTCAGTTATTATTTCTAGTTCCTCTTCTTTTGATATTACCTAATTTTTGGCAAACAAATGGAGTTTGGATCAGCATGACGATTTCAGACTTTCTATCAGTCTTATTGGCTATCGGATTAGTTTGGGCAGAAGTAACAAAATTCAAACAAAATAGACTATGAAGCATAATTTGATTATCACCATCGGGCGTCAATTGGGTAGTGGAGGAAAACTTATTGGAGAAATGCTATCTCAAAAGTTAGAAATCCCATGCTATGATAAAGAATTAATACTCTTAGCATCAAAAGAAAGCGGGATCGAGAAAGAAGCCTTTGAACAAATGGATGAAAAGTCACGCTTTAGTTTCTTCAGTAATGTTTATAGTTTCCGATCCGGACACATGGGTGTATCATCGGGAAATTACCTAACAAACGAATCTCTTTTTCAAATACAAAGCGATGTCATTCGTAAACTTGCAGAAAAAGAATCTTGTATTTTTGTTGGTCGATGCGCCGATTATATCCTTCGGGATAATACTAATCTAATTTCAACTTTTATTAGTGCAAATATAGAAGATCGTATTCAGCGTGTAGCTACCATGCAAAACATTACTCATAAAGAAGCACAAACTCTTATCGAACAAACCGACAAAAAACGAGCCGGTTATTACAATTACTACAGCAATAAAACATGGGGGATGAGTACTTCTTACGATATTTGCATCAACTCTTCTCTTTTAGATCTGGAAAGAACCGCAGAACTGATCTGCGAAGTAGTGCTCCAAAAACAACGATAAAGTCTAATTCTCCTTATTCTTAACACTTTCAATATTTTGAACTGAATTTCTATTCTTATAGACTTTCTGAACGAAAAAGAAAACAAAAACTCGAAAATAAAAAGCGGTTTCAATAAAACATGAAACCGCTTTCAATATTATATTTTTTTTTGCGTAGTATCTTTTTTCTTCCATCTCTTAGCAATCCAAAGAATTATAAAGAGAAAAAATAAATTTAGGAAAAAAAACAATGATCCGGCAATCAACCAATTAAGTTCAGGCATAAAAAAATAAAATAGCACCATTGTCCCAATTGTCAAAACAAACAAGGTTGTAAACCATATAATCCAGTCCTTTTTCATTCATTAAATTTAATTAATAATTCATCAAACTAATTGATTCTATTCATCATAGAGCCATTAATCATTGCGAAGATAAGAAGTTTTATCTTAAAGATCAAAAAAACAACTGTAATTTTATTAAGTAATTTATACAATTGATTTTTACATCTAATATCATTTATTTCTTTTTTTATTTTGCACATAGAAATAATTTATTGAGATTCAGTATATTTTGTCTTTATTTCAAGCGAGTTTAACAAAATTATGCTTAAATTTGCGACTTAATTGCAAACAAAATAAACATATATCCGATAATGTATTGGCAAAAAGATATTGAAACCATAGAACGCAGCAAATTGGAAAAGCTGCAAGTCGAGCGTTTGCGCGAAACAATCAGTCGAGCGAAACAATCTCCATTCTATAGCCAAGTATTGAAAGAAAAAGGAATTACTCCTGATTTAATTCAATCCATCGAAGATATTTCCAAACTTCCTTTTACAACGAAAGAAGACTTAAGATCGAACTATCCTTTCGGTTTAGTGGCAATCCCTCTTGATCAATGCGTACGATTACATTCTTCGAGCGGAACCACAGGCAACCCAACTGTTGTTGTTCATTCACAAAAAGACCTTGATGCTTGGAGCGAACAAGTAGCTCGTTGTATGTATATGGTAGGATTGCGCAGTTCGGATGTATTTCAAAACACATCCGGTTACGGAATGTTTACCGGAGGACTCGGATTTCAATATGGAGCCGAACGACTGGGAGCTTTGACTGTTCCTGCCGCAGCAGGAAATAGCAAAAGACAGATTAAGTTTATCTCGGATTTCGGAACAACTTGCCTACATATTATTCCAAGTTACGCTACTCGCTTAGCTGAAGTGATGCAAGAAGAAGGCATCGATCCTAAACGAGACACCAAACTACATACGATTTGTATCGGCGCCGAACCACATTCGGAAGAACAACGCAAGAGAATCGAAAAAATGTTGAGCGTAAAAGCGTATAACTGCTTTGGAATGTCGGAAATGAACGGACCGGGAGTTGCTTTCGAATGTAAAGAACAAAACGGTATGCATATCTGGGAAGACTATGTTATTGCAGAAATTGTCGATCCTATTACTTTACAACCCGTACCCGACGGCGAAATAGGCGAATTAGTCCTAACTACAATAAATCGCGAAGCAATGCCACTTATCCGCTATCGAACTCGCGACTTGACTTGTTTTGTCGAAGGCGATTGTCCCTGCGGACGAACTCATCGTCGAATAGCTCGTTTCAAAGGACGAAGCGATGATATGATTATTTTGCGCGGAGTTAATTTCTTCCCGATACAGATCGAAAAGATATTGATGCAATATAAAGAGTTAGGAGGTAATTATCTAATTACACTCGAAACTATCAACAACGGAGATGAAATACTGATCGAAGTAGAATTAAGCGATCTCTTCACTGATGATTATCCTGCATTGCAAAGATTAACAAAAACAATTGTCCGGGAATTAAGAGATGAGCTATTATTCACCCCTCGTCTGAAATTAGTTTCAAAAGGTTCTTTGCCTGTACAAGAAGGAAAAGCCGTTCGCGTAAAAGATCTTCGTAAAAATACATAATAATACATATTAAATATTTAACGCTCATGACTATCAATCAAATATCTATCTTCTTAGAAAATAAGTACGGAAAATTAAATGAGGTACTTAGCCTCTTAGGAGATGCTAATATCCGTATTATTGCAGCAACAGTTGCCGACACTTCCGAATTTGGTATTATGCGGATGATTGTAGATAACCCACAAGAATCGTATCGTATTCTTCGAGATAATAATGTGAGTTGCCATTTAGGAGATGTATTGGCTCTTAGAACAAACTCTCATGCCGGATCTTTTGCCGAAACAATTGCTTGCTTCACCAAAGCAGGATTGAGCATAGAATATATGTATTGCGTATCGTTCAACGGAAAATCAACACTTATCCTACGTACCAATAATCGTGAAAATGCACGCGAAGTAATACGTAGAAACAATTTGGAATACATCACCGAAGACGACTTAATCAAGTTAACTTAATCTCTTTTATATTATGTTTGGAATAGAAGATCCGGGAATTTGGTCGGCCTACTTATTAGGATTTGGCTGTCTTGTTTTTGCTCTATATTTTGGAATAAGAAATTGGAACAAGGAAGATAACAACGATAAGAGTAAAAACATTAAAAAGAAAAACAATGAGTAACCTAATGCTTGGTATTATCGTTATCCTGTATATGCTTTTAATTGCCGGTTTCGGGGTTTTAGGATATAAAAAAAGTAAAAGTGCCAGCGACTTTCTCTTGGGCGGACAAAAAACAAACCCGATTATCATGGCACTTTCATACGGAGCTGCTTTTATTTCAGCTTCGGCAATTGTTGGGTTTGGCGGATACTCGGCAACTTTCGGAATGGGAATCCAATGGTTATGCGTACTTAATATGCTGATGGGAGTAATAGTTGCTTTCCTTATATTCGGGAAGCGCACCCGAGAGCTTGGAGTTAAATACGAAGCCCGTACTTTTTCCCAGCTTTTAGGCGCACATTACAATTCTCGTACAATCCGGATATTCATTGCTTCGGTTATCTTTATCGGTATGCCTATGTATGCCGCCGTAGTTATGAAAGGAGGCGGTGTTTTTATAGAACAAATGTTTGGCATTGATTTGAATCTAGCCTTATTAATCTTCACGATCGTTGTCTCGGCGTACGTTATTGCCGGCGGACTGAAAGGAGTAATGTACACCGATGCTATGCAAGCCTTAGTAATTCTATCATGTACTATATTCATGTTAGTTTGGATATATCAAACGCTCGGAATGGGATTTACCGAAGCCAATCAAAAATTAACCGAGATGGCACCTTTAGTCCCCGAGCGATTCAAAGAACTTGGTCATCAAGGTTGGACAGCCATGCCCGTTTTAGGCTCTCCCCAATGGTATGCTTTGGTAACATCACTAATCTTAGGAGTCGGGATCGGCTGTTTAGCACAACCTCAATTGGTAGTTCGATTTATGACTGTCGAAAGTAGTAAGCAATTAAATCGAGCTGTTATTATTGGTTGTGTATTTATCTTTTTTGTTGTAGGATCAATCTACCATGTAGGTCCGCTTTCCAACCTATTTTTCATGCAAACAGAAGGGAAAGTTGCGGCCGAAATGACCCAAGACATGGACAAAATCATACCACTTTTTATCGACAAAGCCATGCCCGATTGGTTCGCTGCCATATTTATGTTGTGCATCTTATCGGCCAGCATGTCTACATTAAGCGCACAGTTCCACACAATGGGAGCTGCTTTTGGAGCAGATATTTTTACAAAGGTAGGCCGAAAAAGGAATAAAGACTCATCAATGGGAGTCCGAATTGGTATTCTTGTCGCTATCATCATCAGCTATGCTGTTTGTTATACCCTTAGTGCCGGTATTATCGCAAGAGGAACAGCTTTATTTATGGGAATTTGTGCTGCAACCTTTCTCCCTGCTTACTTTTGTTCTTTATATTGGAAAAAAGCAACCCGACAAGGAGCTTTGGCCAGTTTGTGGGTAGGAGCTTTAGCCAGTCTATTTGCTATGCTTTTTCTACACAAAGCAGAAGCAGCTCCGATAGGTCTTTGCCGTATTCTTTTCGGACAAGACGTATTAATCAATATATACCCTTGGTACATGATCGATCCGATCCTCTTTGCATTGCCATTATCTATCATAACTATCATAGTAGTAAGTCTGAAAACAAAACAAAAGTAAAAGAAAATCAGTATATATATTTTTTAAGGCGCGGACAGATTAATCAATCTGTATATTTTAATCAGCTCGGAAAGTTTAATTACTTGAAAAAGTCTTTTATCCGAAGAAATTAAACTTTTCAAGTTTCCGCTTGTTAATAGGTAAACAGTTAAATTTATTAAGTTATTTAAGAATGAAAAAGTTATTTTTATTTATGAGCATATTAGCTCTGTTGGTAGGATGCAAGTCGACATCCAATGAAAAAGAATCAGTTGTAAAAACAGTAGATAATCCTCGCACTTCTCTCGACTGGAGTGGAGCTTATGCCGGAACTCTTCCTTGTGCCGATTGTGCAGGTATTGATTTCTCATTAATACTAAGTTCGGACAATACTTATGCCTTATCCAGGACTTATCTTAAAAACCCTGAGCAAAGCATCAAGAGCGAAGGTAGTTTCGAATGGGATAATAGCGATAGCAAAATTACACTAAAAGGAATGGACGAAAAAGAAGGTAGTTTTATCTTTAAAATCGGTGAAAACAAATTGGTTTATTTGGATCAGCAAGGAAAAGAAATCACAGGAGAATTGGCAGATCGTTATATTCTTACCAAGTTAGACGATGCAATTTTAAACAAATACTGGAAATTGGTAGAATTGATGGGCAATCCGGTTAATACTCCTGAGGGAGCGAAAGAACCATTCATGACATTAAAGACAGATGGTAGAGTACATGGCAACTTTGGTTGTAATACATTTAATGGAAGTTACGCATTACGTATCGGAAATCGTATATCTTTCTCTCAAATGGCATCTACAATGATGATGTGTCTCAATATGGAAACCGAATCTAAGTTTTCGGAAGTACTAAGTATTGCAGATAATTACAGCATAGATGGCGACAACTTGACGCTCAACAGAGCACGCATGGCTCCATTAGCTCGTTTCGTAGCCGTAGAACAAGAATAAGACGAACGAATCGGTTTATAAAATTCAAAGAAGGTATCCTTTTGGGGGATACCTTCTTCGTTTTTTTGTGAATAAATCTTATTTCTTTAATATCACTTTGCGGTATAAACCGCTTGCTGTTTTAACAACCACGATGTAACCTCCCGAAGAAAGGTGACTCATGTCAACAGATTGAATATCTCCCTCCTGCGAAAAGACTGATATGCCTTGCAGATTATAAATATCCACCAACTGGACATGCTCTGCATCGATATATAATATATCTATAATCGGATTGGGATAGACTTGCAGGTCGATTGCTTCATTGCTTTCTATTCCGGAAGTATTTGATGATTCTAATTTTGCTATCAACTCTAAATCCTTCGTTACCGTAAATGTATACGGATTCTCGGTTGAAACGACATTACCTTCAGTATCAGTCCAATTAATAAAGCGACTAATGCCGTCGAGCAACACAGAGAGGGTTGCCGTTTCCCCGTAATCATAGGTTCCATTACCAACAATACTGCCATTGAGGGGATTGTTGACGGTTGCGGTGATGTTAAAGTTTCTATATTCTACGCTATAGTAGCCGCTTACTTTTGCTTTTGTTTGCTCTTTGTCGACTACATCTGGGTGGAACATGAAAATCTTTATCGGTTGTTCGGTAGTCTTTATGAATGTAAGCTTTCCATCTATATAGGTGTAATAATTTCTATCGGCAATTACCTCAACATCGCAATAAGTACCGTTAATGGAAGGTATAGTTATCACATCACCTATCATGACTTTTTCATCAGGCAATCTTTGAGGAGAAATAATACAACTATTCGCATAAGGCGCACCGTTATTCATTATATCATACAACTGCTCAAGCGAGAGTTGATTATCATTACATTCAAAATAATTAATCTTTTTGTTGCTACTCAAGTCGAGCGATTGCAGTTTGTTATTTGCACAATAAAGTCTTGATAGATCGGGCGCATTGGTCACATCAAGTTGGGTTACCTCTGAGTTGTTTACGGCTAGATAATCCAGTACATGTTTGCTGTTTACTCGTCTTATTCTGGCATTATAAGGCCCGCTTGCGTTGACATAGGGTATGTCGATATAATATCTTCCTCCGTCGCTATTGTGAGTAGAGACCGTTCCGTTTCCCCAGTCTACCATAATATTATCAGTGCCTTCGGTAGCTCTTATACGAAGTTTGGACTCGCTTGTCGGGTTCCATGTGAATGAAATATCCCATGGGCTAATGGTGTAGGTAGTGATAATTTTCACTAACCGAAAAAGCTCTTCCTTAACCTCTTCATTAGTCATTGAAACGGTGTATGTACCTGCCTTGAGGAAAGTGAGTATACCGTTGGCATAGGTATAGTCAACTCCGGAGACTCCATTTTCGACCGAAATTTTACTGGTAGTTCCATTATAAAGGAGTGAAATTTCTTCTTCCTGATAGCGTGTGTCTTCAGCGTATTGAGGAGACATCTTCAATGCGTTGGAGTAGGTCGATCCGTTATTATGTACATCTGCCAATTGTTTATAAGGCAGCCAATTATCGTAGCCACAAAGCTTCTTAAGCTTCGAATTTTTACTCACATCCAGGGTTGATAGTTTATTGGCATTACAAATCAACTCTTTTAATTTCTCGTTATTTCTGAGATCTAAAGAGGTTAGTTGATTGTTGGAACAACATAATTCTACTAATTCCACATTGTTGCTGAGATCTAAAGAGGTTAGTTGATTGTTGGAACAATATAATTCTACTAATTCCACATTACTGCTAAGGTCTAAAGAGGCGAGTTTATTGGAATCGCATACCAAATGAAACAATTCAGCATTGTTTTTCAGATTTAACTCAGCGAATTTATTATTACTACAATACAGCTTTGTTAATTCCGTATTGTTGCTTACATTCAAAGAGGGAAGTTGATTGTAAGAACAATGCAATCCTTTTAATTTCAGACTATTTTGTATATTTAAATAATTAAGATTATTATTATCACAATAAATTTGCAGTAATTCTTTGTTATTGTTCAGATCCAAAGAAACGATCTTATTCTGGTAACATTCAACCGTTTGCAATGCCGGATTATTTTTCAAATCTAAAGAGGTAAGTTGGTTATTATAACAATAAAACTCTCTTAATTGAGGGTTGAGTTTCAAGTTTAGGGAAGAGAGCTTATTATTATTGCAAGATAAATTGATCAATCCTACGTTCGCATTCACATCCAGGGTCGTGAGCTGGTTGTCGGAACAAAACAACTGGAACAATTTCAAATTCTTATTCACATCCAAAGAAGTCAGTTGATTGCTACCGCATGATATACTCTCTAATTGTGTATTCTTACTCACATTCAATGAAGGAAGTTGATTATTGAAGCAACTTAAGTATGTTAATGCTGTGCATTGACTCACATCTAAAATAGAGAGTTGATTATTGTCGCATTCCAAATCTTTTAATGCCGTGCATTGACTCACATCCAAGCTTGTAATTGAATTATCGTTGCAATTAAATCTAAGAATGTTAGCCGGATTTTCGGCCGTTATGGTCACATGATACGTATCGTCCTTAGTATAAAAATGATTCAATTCCAAAAAATACTTCACGGAAGAGGTGCTGCTTTGTGTCTCTATATCCCCATCGCCCCAATCGATCGTAATAAATTGCTGCTTCTCTGTTGTTTTTATATATAATTTTTTCTGACCAGCGTTATCTTTCCAAGTGAGGGAAATTTCAGCCGCAGCTTGTCCCGGATATCCCAACAGGTACACGATGAATAATAGTAAAATCTTTTTCATTTTTCATTAAGTTTATATAGATGGATATTGTTTTTGAGATGAACTTTCAAAAGAAAACAGAAATCGCTACATCCTGCTTTGCTGCGACAAAGATAATTTAATTCTTTGAAAACGACAATATAACCTGATCTGTGTCTGATTTCCACCAGAATATCGGAGAAAAAAGAGACCGTCCCAAATGAAGTACCCCAAAAAAAGTTGGACAAAATACTTTTAGAGGTCACTATACATCAGCATCTCATCTATCTCCTACACCAACTTGCCTAAAGTTATAGTAGAACTTCGTTCAAGTTATAGTATAATTTACCTAAAGTTCTTGTATCTTTTTTCACTTTTCTGTACAGAAAACTGATCAAGTTATTAAATCTTTTTGATAAGAGGAATAGGCTGGTAAAAGAAAAACGAGGTTACTCAATCAGAGTAACCTCGTTTTATATTTAGGTTAGCTTATTTGATAGGCATATCAAAAAGCATAAATCTCATTCATACGGGTATGAGGAGGGTCAGCATATCCGTTTTTCATATTAATTTTAATATAACGATAACCGGTTACAGGAGTATCCAACTCCAACAAAGCCGGAGATACAGGCAATTCGCCAGTCCAAATGGTAGTCCAGTTTCCTGTAGAGCTATTGCTTACTTGAATATCTGTATCTTTTGGGTATCTATTGGTACCACCACTCGAAACAAATCTGAAACCATTAATTTCTTCATCTTTAGTATCATTAATATCAATGATAAAATAATGAGGATAAGCCGAACCACCACTAGTCCATCTTGAATGCCAATAAGTAGATTCGTCTCCATCAATTATTTTAACTGCACGACCATTTCCGTTCGACTCTCCCGAAGTTTCTTCAGAAGAAAAACTAACTACAGTCCATTTTGTTTGATCATAATATGTCAAGTTTTCAAGATACTCTTCTCTTTCAAGAGCTTGAGTTACTCGATTTTGGAATGGAGTTAAATCTAAATTCTTCAAATAAGGGAAATTATCTATATCTACATAAGGAACTGTCTTGGTATCTGTTTTCACCGTTTCGCCATATCCTCCACTTAGCATATAAAACTTAGTCGGATCTTCCGGAGCAACGCCTTGTTCAAAGTCGATTCGTTGTCCCCATGATCCATCAGTATTACTATATGAAACTTGATTTTGGTGTACCCAACCACCTGTATTTCTATCTTTTACATAAGCATTATAATAATAAGCCTTACGAGGAGCTTGTCCGTTAGTCCAACCATAGTTTTCTAAGAAAGAGTGGAATCCGTTAAACATATTAACTGCAGTTTCGGTACAAGGAGTTCTCCAAGACGCGATGTATTTCCAATCGTCTCCGGCATTATACCAAGCAGAAATAATTGTATGTTTGATACTATCGCCTTTATCTATATAAAGATTTCCTTTGTGAATTGTTTCAGGAGCAAGAATACCTCCGTCGCGACGGCAGTTCATTAAAAACTTAACAGGAGTTCCTGTTTTCCATGTATTAAAATCATTAAGTCCTACGTAAGATTGACCTCCGGTTCCTTCTCCACCAAACGAATTAGCTGTAGTATATTCAGCTTTATCAACAAGGCTTACTAAAGCTTCGCTCGGAGCATCCGGCCAAGAGTCGGTATCTACAATATCCCAAACAGAAAACAAAACTCTTCTTTCCGTATAACTATTAGTTTGAATACCCATATATCCACGGAAAAATCCAATCGACATATAATAAGAAGCAACAGGATCATAACCTTCCGGAACAAGTATCTCTTCATATATCCAATCATAGTTCTTCGAATTAGTAGTTGTAGAAGTAAATCCTATGTGAACAGAAGGAGATGATAAATAATCGGTAGTTCTCGACGTAGGAGTTGTTGCTCCCGGAGTCCGAGCCGAATCAAAAACAAGAGTATTGATAGTTAATCCGCTCATTGTTGAAGAAGCAGCTTCCAGTTCGTAACGATAATAGCCATTAGTTGGGATAGTAACTGTAAAGAATTCGACTTTTTCAGCACTCGATGGCCCTCTACCTGTATAAGAGAAATTAAAACTTTTCGGAGTGTATCCTAATCCATCATAGGCTTGTTGCGTATTCATGACAAAGTCATAAATCCGTCCGGATGTCCCGGCTAAATTAAAACTCACTTTATAAGTTCCGGCTGTTTGATACAAAAACCAAACCGCTTTTTGATTAACATCAGTCCAACTTCTCAATGAGTTTTTTTCACCATTACTTATCCCTGCATTGCGAGCAGTAACATAGGGCTCAGACTCGACATAACAACGACCGGCTACTATCGAAGAAGAATAAAGTAAGTTTGCTTGAATTGTATCTGAGATAATAGGGTCGCAAGTTCCATCAACAATATTAGCTCTGAAATATGAAGGAGTTGTAACAACATAGCGCAATGCTTCCGAGTCATTAAATGAAGAAAGCACACCCCAAGTGTTGCCTGAAAGTTGGCGTTGCCATTGGATTGCACCTTGTTTATGACCATCTAACTCAATAATCAAAGAATCGCCTGAAGTAAGATTAACTTCCTTTACTTGTCCGGAAACAGAAGAATAACCTAATAGAAAGAAAGTAAATAAGTAAAATAATGTTTTTTTCATGATTAGAGTTTATAAAATAAAATAAGAAGAGATGCATCAACTGAGGAGTAGATGCATCTCTCTATATTAGTCAATAATCAAATGATTATTTTTTGTAAATCTTCTCAGCAACAGATGCTTTTGTATATTTAGTTACTTTGATATACATTCCAGATACAGGTTCTCCTGAAAGAACTTGACCTTGAAGATTATAATAGCTAACCCCTACATACTGACCTTTATCAACAGATTCTGTATCTGTAGAGTCATCGATGTCTTCAATAGCATTATAATCACCTACTGGAGTAAAGATAACACCATTACCACCATCACCTTGAGAATACAATCCAACTAAGTTGCTAGTTCCACCAAAGTCATTCAAGAAAGCATAACCGCTATACATAAATTCGTCATCAACTTTAACTTCCCAAATATTCATACCAGCAGGTCCATAAATGCTATAAGTATGTCCTTCTCCTTCAAGAGCCATGATATTCTTATTTGCAGCAGTTTCGCCACCTTCTACATCAGCAATATATTGAGCAAGTTCTTCGTTGTTAACTTTAGAAACGAATTTGAAAGATTCTTTGTTTCCAAGAAGGATCCAATGTTGATCTTCGCGTTCAAATTCTGTAGTATCTTGTGTTACTTGTGGGTAAGTTTCGAAATCAACACCAGGATTTGTAAACGCAACATCTATTTTCTTTTGTTGAACTGGTCTTGCGAATTGAACGAAATACCAATATGGTTTTTCTAAAGTACTGAAAGTTGGATATTCTGTTCTATGGTTGTCTTCAAATGGGAAGAAAGAGATTACACAAGCATCAGAAGTTGTACTTGTTGTTGGTCTGAAAGATCCTTTTGGATACTCAGAACCTGTATATATATACATACTTGCTCCATAAGCGAATCCGGTTTCAGAAGTAGATGATGCGTATTCGTACTCGTTGCAATATAATTGCCAGTTTCCGTCAGTGCTACGCAATAAGAAGCTAAATGTATAATCTGAAGTTTCTACAGCAACGAATCCACCCATAGCATCGCTCCAAGCGATTTGATAACCACTCATGTTTTCAACTGTATATTTGTCTCCATATTTTCCACCTGTACCTACTTTTGTAAATTTCCAATATTGAGCATCATCATCAGTTTCGCCTTCAACAGAAATTTGACCTTCTAGTAAAGCACCAACTCCCATTTCTTGAACAAAGAGACCTAATGTTTTAGTATATTGCATATTATACCAATATGTATTCTCTGTATCAGATCCTTTTACAGGAGATTCCTCTGCTATTTTTACGCTCAAAGCAACTTCAAAAGAAATATCACCAGCCCAAATTTTCAAAGTACCTGTATAATCACCCGGTTCAATTTCATTACTAAAATATACATCTAATTTACCTCCAGTTTGATTATTATATCCTTCTGCTTCTTCCACATAGAATGCATCTGTGTTATCGTAAGACCATTCAATAAGGTTGTCTCCTAAACTTGGAGTTCCTAAAACAGAAACAGAAATTGGAGTTGCAGACGATTTTGTTTTATAGAAACCGAAGTCGATAGACTCTCTATCTACTACTAAAGGAGTATTATCGAATTCGATAAATTGGAAAATAGAGTTTGCTCCATATCCCCAGCTTGCACCTTCAAAAACGACACAATAATCGTAACCACCATTACCTTGGTGAAGACTTGGCATAGTAGGATCCAACGGATTAGTAGCAACAATAAAGCTATATCCAGTAGGAGAGTTAACACTGTTTTGTTCACTCCAATCTGTAATATCAAACGCTTCAGGATCATCTCCTAATATTACTACGTTCTTATTTTTGAATCTTGCATTATCTGCAAAAGTTTCAGCCATTGCATATTGATTAAAATAACGTCCTGTTTGACAGTTGATAATGTTATATGCATCCGGAGCATCTGCATCGTGCTCGAAGCGCCACAACTGACGTTCCATAGCTTCGAAACTACCTGCTGCTTTTCCAAATCCACCTCTAAGATGGTTTATGTTCATTTTTGAATCTGGATCTTCAGCAAAAGTATAGAAAGTGTCGGTGTGGTTAGTAAGAAGCAAACCTTCACGACCACTCTGAGAACCTTGTACTTGAATATAGTACCAGATTGGATTTTCCGCAGTAGATGTTTTCGGAAGCGCAACTTGCGCATCTGCATATCCTATAAAAAGGATAAACGACATTAATAATAAAGTAATCTTTCTCATACAATTCTTTTTTATAAGTTAATAATTTGTTTAATGAAATTCTTTTCGATTTATTGTCTCATAAAGAGCTTTCTCGCGTCCAAAAGTAAGAAAAAAAATAATAGAAACAAAATATTTCACTATTATTTTACTTTTTAACGCTGAGCTTAAGCTTCTCTTGTAAAAAAATAAATTTCGCCAACAAGTAGACAAAAGTCCAAACTTGTTGGCGAAAAATAATTATTAATCAACTTTGATATTTTTGTTTACATTCTTGCAACCTATTAATGCATAATAAAGTATATATGCTAATAGGGCAACTACGATCCAATAACTAGTCATATAGCTAAATGCATCAGCAATAAGCCCTTGTACTGTTGGGAATATTCCTCCACCAACTACCATGACCATAAATACTCCTGAACCGATAGCTGTATATTTACCAATACCTTCAACTGCCAAGTTAAAGATAACACCCCACATTACCGATGTACACAAACCTCCCAAAATAAGCAACATAACACTCATGGGAACTTCTGCCATTCCGAACGAAAGTGAACCTCCTCCTTCAAACACCGGCATTTTAACTACTGATGTTAACGGCGAGAAGATAGCAACTGTTACTAAGATTAATCCAACAACAGCAACTGTAGTCAACATAGCTTTACTCGAAACTTTTCCTCCAATTGAAGCTCCAATAAGACGACCAATCATCATCAAGAACCAATAAGTTCCGGCAACTGAACCGGCAGCCGCAGCTACCATTCCAAATCCACCTTTATCAGGAGTTTCAGTTAAATATAATAATACAATATTAGGAATTCCTAATTCAACGCCGATATAAGCAAAAATAGCTAAGATACCTAATACATAGTGACGGAATTTAAAAAGTGTTCCATAAGAAATTTTCTCGTCTTTGATACCTTTAGCTTCTTTTTCTTTTCGAAGTTCTAAAATTGGTTCAGGGATTCTTGAAACAGCCAAAATGATAAATGCTGCAGCAAAGATACCCATTGCGATAAATAAAGCAGGATTAGCGTCTTTGATTGTAGCGTTAGCTGCATTACCCATCAAATAACCTACAAGAACAGGAACGATAGTAGCATTCAAAGAATTGAAAGTACCTCCGATTTGAATAAATTGGTTACCTTTATTACCTCCTCCTCCGAGAGTATTCAAAAGAGGGTTTACTACCGTATTAAGCATACACATAGAGAAACCGGCAACAAAAGCCCCTGTTAAATAAACAGCA
The DNA here is from genome assembly GCA_030265685.1 of Bacteroidales bacterium OttesenSCG-928-M11. Taxonomy (GTDB): domain Bacteria; phylum Bacteroidota; class Bacteroidia; order Bacteroidales; family Azobacteroidaceae; genus Azobacteroides. The sequence continues at coordinate 27,338 of JAJDGO010000003.1, read as the reverse complement.
AAACTTGAAGTAACACCGGAAAGGTATTGAATTCCAACACCAACAAACCCTACAGTCACCGCAGCCAAAGCTGTTTTCTTATAACCATATTTATTTAGCAAATTTCCTGCAGGAATACCCATGAAAGCATAAGCCAAAAAGTTGGCGAAGTTTCCTAATGTAGCCATAAAGTTTGTGGCTTCAAATTGGTTCTTTACAATAACCCCCATAGGGTTCGCCAATCCTGTCACGAATGAGATCATTCCAAACAGAAGGATACAGATAATAATAGCAGGAATATTTCCTGAGTTTTTTTGTCCGCTCATAAATTATAGATTTTATAGATTATAGTTCTAACTTCAAATTATTTTTTATAGTCGTCCGTGTTATAATCATGGATTTTATATAACTCTTCCGGAACTTTTGGATATCCTTTTGCTGCAATCAAAGCTTTGTATTTATCAATAGATGCTTGGGAAACAGTAAATGTTTTTTGAGAATAGTCATCGATCGAGAAAGAAGTTGGAGTAAAAAATCCCCAATCTTCAAAGAATGAAGTCCAATCCAATCCGGATTTTTCGCAAACCATAAGAGCAAATTCCAACTGACAGATACCATCAACTGAGCTTCCATCTGCAGCTACAGAATTAGCAGTTACTCTTACATGTTCATATAATTCTCCATAAAAATCAGTTACACCCAAAGCATCATGCATATACAGTTTTATTTGCCAAAATGGTACTAATTTACAGAATACATCGTCATGAGCATTGTGAGCAAGACCAACCTTTACGATTCCATCTATCGCTTTTGTATAACGGTTTAGTCCTCCACCTAAGTTCTCGTCATAAAGTCGGGAAGGATAACCCAAAGCACGAGTAATCTGTTGAGATTGAATATTATTGGTAACTTCCGTCATACCATGCCATTTCAATCCCGGACGAGTTTGGTTACAGTGTCCTACTTCGTGAGCCGGACCCCAAGCCGGCCCCCCTGCAAAACCGGAAAGAGATTGTTCTCCGGCTAATTTATTATAATCCAAAATAGAGTTTTGTGTACTATTATTGTAACCTGTATAATAATCTGAAGCGAACATAAAGTTATCTCCATAAACTACTTGCATGTGATGTCTGGTTCCAAACATTTTTTCATACTTAACCAATCCTTGAAATACTTGTTCGTTATAAACCAAATCATCATAAAACTGAACTAATTCCGGACCATTTGTCGCAGCATAAGAACGGAAAGCTTCTGTTTCGAATACTAAGACCGAATATTCTCCCTTTGCATCAAACCAATCAAATTTTGCATTAGCAAGCAAACGCACCCAATCATTAGAATCATGAATTTCTTTATCATAAAATCCATTAACATTTCCTGTTGCAAAGTTAATTTTCAAATCAGGTTCTGTTCCGGTTTCTGTATAATAATATATATATAGCAATCCGTCATGTGGAGCTGTGATGGTATTCAATCCTTTGTATAAAGCAAAAGTAGTACCCGATATTCCTCCTTTTGGTTTAGATATAAACAAAGACGGATATACATCTAAATCTGATTCTTCTACAAATAAAACAATCGATTCTCCGGCCGTAGCAAATATACCAGTCGGATTATCACGTCTTCCATAAGGACTTGTTTTATTACGAGCAGCATCGATAGTAGGATTAACATAAGATTCATACTTTTGAATTCTAAATTCTTTTCCATCGTAACGGTCGTAATACAAATCAGCAGCTAATTGTTTATAGAATCCATCTGTTATTTGCCTAATATCTTCAATAGTAACGTCTGGTTTCACTTCTGAACAAGAAAAATCAGTAAAAATATCCAATACATTCAAAGCTTTCGGATTCTTTTGATAAAATTCCATTTCTGCACAACTTGCAAAACCAACCCCGTTATTATCTCCCACTCCTGATAATACTTTAAATTCAATAGAAGTCGGATTTATCAACGACTCTTCAAATTCAACTCGAGAAGGAGTAGAACTACCCTTAAAATCATATTTACCTAAAAGAGTTTTTGTTCCACCTTCTAATGTATAATAAATTTCAAGCTCTTTGAAGTTTCCATTCGTTCCGCTTGTTCTTGGATTGTAAACTAAATAATCCATAGCAGAAACCGAAGTAAAACGATAAGTAAGAGTGATTGGGAATCTATCTTCGTTACCCCATTCCGAATGGTAAAGAGTACTCATATCATCATCAAAAGATTTTTCGATCCCGTCTCCGGAATGAGCAGAAGTTGCAGACCCTGAAGTTGGTTTAATTTTATAATCCACCTCTAGATTATCAACAAGCGACGAAACCGTCGGAATAGATGTAAGAAATATATCTTGAGCAGATAAATTCAAACCGCTCAAACAAAATATAGTTGCTATTATTAATGTTACTTTTTTCATGATTCAATTTTTATGGAACTAATACCTTTTGTGTTTCACCTTTCACTGTTACCAAATAAACTCCTGATTTCAACTCATTGTCCTTGTTAACAGTAACTCCATATACATTTCTTACCGTATAATCATCTATACCTTGTATATAAATTCTTCTATTTTCCACATATGGAACAAAATCAACCTTATTATCCACTTGTGGTATGGCTGCATCCTCATTTTGTGCAAAAGAGAAAATCCAAGCATAACCGGTATTCGCTGTATAAGAATCTGAGAAAATCTCCGTATTTTCACCGGCAACAGTAGCATTCAAATAACTAATTGATCCATCGTCATTTTTTGTTCTAATACAACACTGAGCACCTTCCGAAGAAGAAGCGATAAACCATCCATTTCCTTTTACTTCAGTAGATGGCTGAACATAATAAAAATCATAAAAATCAACATCAGTTCCTATTGCATATCCTGTTGCCTTATTAATAAATTGAACAACTTCTCCATCAGATGTATTATTCAACTCCACTCTCCACAATTGATTATCATCGAAAGGAGTTTTTAAATCTTCCAACGAAAATTTCATGCGAGAATTTGGTGAGTTATTTACATACGTAACCGCTTTTCCGGCATGTCCTGTCTTAGCTGTCGTAATATGATACCAATAGTAATTTTTCTCATCACTTATTTCCGGAAGATAATCTCCCGAAAAGATAAATTTGAATCTCGCATTATCGCTATCCATTGATGTTGACGGACGAAACTCAATCGCATAATCAAATTGAGCTGCAGGAAGAGATTGCCAAGCATAAACATGACCTGTTGTTCCGCCGATAGTTGATTCGTTTGTAGCTATTTTGATATTGTTATAATCCCCGTTAGTAGGAAAACTATAACTAAGAGTACTTGCATCAGCAACCACTGCAAAACGTTTTTGTTTTGCTTCGTCATAAACTACATGCAACATCTTTCCAGTTGCTTTGTTAATAATTCTGCGATTAGTACTTGAACGAGCTTCAAATCGCCAAAGTTGTGTATCAACAACTTCTCTATCCATCGTTACGTATCTCTCCCGACCATGAACAGTTCCGTCTTCTTCGCATGTAAATACTCTATTCGAAACTGTCGAAGTTCCTATTACTTGGATATAATACCAAATAGGATCTTCTGCCGTACTTGTTTTAGGAGCTTGCGCTATTATTACATTTGAATATAATAGCATGCTAAAAACTATGCCTATTAAAAATAAATTTCTTTTCATTGTGCCTTTTTATTCTTTTTTTATTTTGATGGTAAAAACCATTTTTCTTTACTATTTAATGTAGCAGCTACTGCCGGATCTTTTTTGCCTATCCATTCTTGCATATAAGCTACCGGATCATCTTTACGAAGAGAGAAACGCATCAAATCATGAAAACGATTTCCTTCGAAAGCGGTCTCTAATCCTAACTCAAGACAAATTTTTGCATCTACAAAGTCAATTGAGTCTTGTTTTGTAGCCAACATATATTCGTCTTTTGGGAAAATATAAGTAACCGTATCAGCTTCGACATTCCCGCAACCACGCGCGTGAATACCTCCTATACTTGAAGAGTTTTCAAACATAGTCGATAAGAAAGAGAAAGTAGCGAAGGCTGGTCTTGGTGTTATTTCTTCTAATTTCACCTTTGTTGGATCAGATAATGTTAGCGGGTGAGTTCCATACTTCAAAACAGCAAATGCTAACGAAGGATAACCCGCTTGGTTTACTGCCTCTGCATAACGTAAATAAAGAAGTCCGACTCTGTATATCCAAGCAGAAGGTAAATCACTTGAGAATGTATATTTAGTAATAAAAGGAACTGAATCAGCATCAGAAATAGTCTGAATAGCATAAGAACCACCAGAACCAGAAGCTGAGCCGAAAAGAGATTTTCCTCTCAAATCACCAAAACCATCTGCAGAAACATTTGATGTTTTATTATAATAATAATAAGGCTCATTCGCCCACATATCCATCGCAGCCTGAGATGGAGCTAATTTATACTGATAATTCTCAGCAACACTAGCCGATGGAGCTGTTAAACTAAATGTTTCAAAGTTATTATTTGCACTTAAAACATAAGGAATTGTTGTGATAATTTCTCCCGAATAGGCAGGAAACATATCAGACCAACGATTAGAAACAGCTGAAAAATCAGAACTCAGCCACTGATTTGTATATCTGGAAGATGATATGTAATATCCATTTTTCTCTATTAGCTTGTAGTATTTCTCCGCAGCTAGAGCATAATTACCTTGCCACATATAAAGATCTCCTAACAAGAAAGGGATTGGGAAGAAACAATAATTTGTTTCTCTTCCACTTATTTCTCCATAGTTTAACATATCCACATCTTCGTATGGTAATAAATCCTTGATTAAAGCATTGCACATTTCATCAATATTAAGAACCGGATATGTTTTTTCTAAGTCTTCGTTAGAGAAAATCGGTTTTTCAATATAAGTAGCTTCACCAAAATTCAATACTAATTGCATATAAGACCAAGCACGAATTGCTTTTATTGCAGCATACTCTTTCAATAAAACCTTAATACCTCCGGAAACAATAGAAGTATCTACATAATTAATATAGTAATTACAGTTATTAATTAACGCATAATAGTCTCTTTTCGAAGCATAAGGATTATCTGCTGTTGCTGTAAAATTTCGGATAGCTCTCAAGTTTTCGTCAGCATTGTCTGTTACGTCCATCAACTCTCCTCTCAATTCACCTAAAATAACATGTCGATCTCCCAAATATTGTAGTTTTTCTAAAATTCCGAGAACAGAATAAATACTGTCGTTAGGAGAATCCAATTTATTGTCATCAGTTAATAAAAATCGATCGGAATCTGTATCCAACATATCGGAACATGCAGAAAAGAGAAGACCGAAAATCAAAATAACCGAACCTATTATTTTTGTTATATTTTTCATATTTACATTTTTTATTAGATAGAACCCACATACTCGTTCTACAATATGCACAACGTGCATGTGGGAACTATATCTATTTATTTGAAATTAGGAAACATTATAAATTAATCTTAACTCCTATAAAATAACTTCTTCCTTGCGCTGTTAATCCGGCATCAATTCCTTGATACAATACCGAGTTACTTACTGAAAACTCCGGATCACTACCCAAATATTTTGTTACAGTAAATAAGTTATTTGCCGATGCCCATACCGTAACACCCTGAAGGAAAGTCAAATTGAATGGCAATTCATAAGCCAAAGTCAACGACTTCAAACGCAAGTACGAACCATCTTCAATCCATCTATCAGAGAAAACATTGTTACCCATTGGATCTCCATAAACTGCTTTTGGCATAGAAGTTCTTTGTCCTTCAGTAGTCCAACGATTAACCATTGCTGTTGTTTGATTAGCTAATGATGCTCCGGATTCCAATTGCGAACGTAAGTAATTATATACATCATTTCCATAAGAATAAGTAAATAATGCATCCAAAGAAACTCGTTTATATTTGAATTTCGTATTAATTGTTCCATAAATATCCGGATTCGGATCTCCAATAATTACCTTATCATTATCATCAATTCTATTATCGTCATTTTGATCTACAAAATGAACATCTCCAGCTCCATAATATTTAACAGCACCTGTTTTATCTATCATGTATAAATTATTAGCTTCAGCTACTTCGGCTGTAGTAGCAAAAACACCATCCGTTTTGTATCCATAGAAAACACCTACAGGATTTCCAACTGAAGTTAAAATAGAACCACCATATATATCGGTAGTATAATCTCCTTCCGGCAATTTTAAGATTTCATTTTTATAATGACCTACACTAGCTCCAAGTTCCCAAGTAAAATCGCGAGTATTGACAACTCTTGAATTGAAAGAAACTTCGTATCCTTGATTTTGAAGTTTTCCTTCATTAGTCCAATAGTAACCAAATCCGGATTTTTCATCTGCCATTTTTTGAGTAAGTAAATTATCGGTAGTGCTCTTGTATAAATCAGCAGTCAAGCTCAAACGATCATTAAAAAGATTCACATCCAAACCAACTCCTGCCTTTTTAGTTGTTTCCCACTGAATTGATGTATTTTGAAGGCTAGCCATTTGTAAACCAACAGCACCTCCTAAATAATTTACAGATTGGAAATAAGAACGTCCAGCATATGAATTAATATCATCATTTCCTGTTAAACCATAGCTAACACGCAATTTCAATAGGTCAACAAAAGAAACGTTATTCATAAACTCCTCAGAAGAAATAAGCCAGCCTGCTGATGCTGATGGGAATATTGCCCAATTTACACCAAACATATCAACTCCGTTATCCGTTTCATCCCCAAAGCGAGAAGAAGCATCAGCCGAAGCTGTTAAAGTAAGGAAATATTTCTTTTGAAAATCATAATCTGCATTCAAATACCATGACATAGATTTCCAGATTTCATTCTCTCCTGTAATTTCTTTTAAAGCAAGACCTGTTGTAAGAACCTTTATATTATCATTACCTGTATTATATCCTCGTGGAATATCTGACTCATAAGAATCGGACATATAACGGAAACCACCTAAAAGAGCCAGATTATGTGTTTTGTCAAAATTTAGATTCCAATTAATTCGAGTATCGCTGAATACAGAAGATTGACGTTGAGCTAAGTCTCTTACTTCATTCTTAATAATTGTATTAGAACTTCCTTCTAAATATCGAGGTGCAATTCCATACTCTTGGATAAAGAAAGATTCTTTAACACGTGTGAAGTTATAGCTAAATGTTGTACCCAATATTAGATTATCAGTAAACTTATAATAAGGATTTGCACGAATATTAAATCCGATACGAGAAGAAGTTCCTAAAGCATTCTCTACGATAGCTACCGGATTGGAAACCGGATTATTTGGATCTATTTCATCAAAATCAGATAACTTCGGAGACATTTCACCAGTACTTGTAACATATCTATGCGATGCTAAAATAGGAGCTTTAATCAAACTGATGTAACCAGGAGAAGAAATAGAACTTACTCCATCATCAGATAAATCTCTTGTTACGCGATTAACAGATACATCAACATTCGCAAATAATTTTGAAGAAAGTTTGATATCCGAATTAAATCGGGTATTTAATCTCTCCATGCTTGATTCTTCAATAGTACCCTCATTTTGAGTATATGACATAGAAAAATTATACAAAGCAACTTCGTCTCCACCATTTACCGCTACCGAATAATTCTGTACAAATCCGTTGCGATAAATCTCATCAGACCAATCTGTATTATTATGGTACATGTTGTAGTACGACTTTGTAGGGTCATTATCTAAAAATCTAAAATCGTCAGCATAATCTTTCACGTTTTTATTGTTATAGTTATACCAACCCTCAACTTGATTACTTGCATATATTCTATATTGCTCTGCATTCATCATATCCGGCAAAGACGGTTTTTCATTTACTCCAAATGAAAAATTTGCAGTAATTTTAGTAGTCATATCAATTCCGCGTTTTGTCTTAATCGAAATGATACCATTAGCCGCTTTGCTTCCATAGATAGAATTTCCATCTTTTATAACAGATACACTTTCTATATCATTCATATCAATATTTGTCAATGGGTTTGAATAGAAACCTTGATGTATCGAAGAGCTATTCAATTGAAGATCATAAACAATTCCATCAACCAAAATTAAAGGCTGAGCATTTGCATTAAGAGAGTTTAGACCACGAACAAACATAGAAGCTCCAACTCCTGGTGTTCCCGAACGTGTAATTGTTCGAACACTTCCTCCTAATTGCTTTTGAATCTCCGTTTCAACAGAAACCGAAGTTGTATTATCAAAGTCAGAAGCAGTATTTACAGAGTTAAGTAAATAAGTCTTTCTATCGGTTCCTGACAGGACCTCAACTGTTTTATATTCAGTCTTGAAATGATCCGGATAAAGCTGAGCATTAATTTCGGTTTTCCCTTGTACCGGAATTTCTCTTACAACATAATCCGGCATAGAGAATAATAATATCGTATTTTTATCAGATAACTTCATTGTAAAATTACCCAATTCGTCAGCCATTACTGAATAACTTGGATTATCTGCAAGACTAACTCTTGCTCCCATAAGGGGTTCGTTAGTTGCAGCATCAGTAACAGTACCGGTAACAACTATATTTTCTGCATTTTGAGCTTGTATACTTAAAGTAAATAGAAGCATACAAACAACTCCAAATCCACGCATAATTACTTGCGAGACTAAAAAATGCTCTAATGATTTTATTAAATTATATTTTTTCATGCGAATAAATTTAGATATGATTTAATTAGTGTACCGGTTCAAAAATGATACAGTCTATATTCATACGATTTCCAAATCCTTTGTTTGTATCCCCCTGTGAGAGTTTACTAATAACTTTCAATCGGATCGTATTCTCTGATTCATTATAGTTAGCGTACGGCAATTTGAAATTTTCATAAACCAACATTTTCGTCATCTGAATGGTATCTATCACGTTATTAGCAGGAATTATCTCACCGCCCATACCTCCACCACTTGCGATAGGAAGCCAGTTATCAGTTCCTCTTCTTGTTTTTTGTTGAATTTCGAACCTTACTTTACCCATCTTAGGAGCTGCCGGTTTTGCCAAAATATCCGGAGCGAATACACAATAAATATCATAAGCTCCAGCCAAAGTATTTGGTATTTCAAAAGTAACCTCCGGTGCAAGATTCGTATTATTTGCGGCAGCCTCTACGTAGAAAGTTCCTCCATTTGAAATTTCCGGTGCATCATTATAATAATTTATACCTGTTACCCCTGTGTTTACTTGAGTAGGATTAAGAATCTGACGGTTTGCAGCAGAAAATTCAGCTTCCATCTTTATGGTTGGATTCCAAGATTCCCACGATTTATTTTTCAAAGATTCGTTTTGTAAATAAATCATACCGTTACTAGCATCAATTTTCTCAGCATTTTCAAACAGATATTGAGGATCATAAAAAAGTCCAAATCTCGTAGAAGACAAAGAGTCAGCCTCTCCGTATAAATTGGGATTAACCTCTCCTCTAAATACTAAATCTTTAACAATCGCATATTTTGTATTAAGATTTTGAATAGAATCTTTTCCTTGTGCCATATTGTTTACGAAATAAGGAAAGATTCTATCATAAGCTTCTATCCAAGCCTGATTAGAAGGAATAATCATTGTATAAATACTATCCTCACTATTTATCCAACCGATACCTCTCGTAGAAGAAAAGTAAGCATACCACATTTCGTTAGATTCAATAAAAACAGAATCATATACTGTAAAACCTTCTTCATTAATATCTATTTCATCTGAAGCAGAAGGGTCAAACTCTTTTTTATTGAACGAATAAAGATAATCTCTTATCGAGTCCAAACCAGGAGTATTCAAATATTCCCAGATATTTTGGAAGAACGGAACTCGCGAATTAATCGTATGCAATACTCCATTCTTTCCTACTGTATTTAAAGAAACTAACTGAGCATCCTCTAAATAATAAACTCCAGAGCCACCTTTGAATGTCAATAATTTTGTATTATTCATAAATACTCGTTCATTAACAGCACCGGAAGCACTTTTAACAAATCTAGCGATATGATTATTTACAATTTCTTCTACTTGATCCAAATCGGTTATATCAACATCTGCTAAAGCATCGTTTACCGGAGCCCAAACTGTATAACTCTGAGATGAGTTCAAAACAGAATCGTATCCTATTGCCTCTATCATGGAAGCGAATACAGACAAGTCGTCATTTTGATTAATCAAATCCATCAACGTATATTCGGATATTACTGATGTATCCGGATCATAATGCTTGTCTTTGTCGTCGCATGATACAACTCCCAGAAACAAAACTGAAAGAGCGACGAATAAATGCGTTATTTTCATTTTCAATATATTCATAATTGTAAATTTATCTGATTAATCACGACCTTCTTTATCCCAAACTGACGACGGAACAAATTCTACATAATCCAAATGGAACTCTCTTGAAGTAATATCCTCCACCGACTTAATTCTAATAGTATGAGACTTTGTCGTATCTAAAACTTTTGTAGTAATAATTCTTCGAAGAGATTGCGCATTAGCTCTCATCGGTGTTTGAGGAGAAGGGAAATATACTCCAGTCGGCCCTTTTAAATATCCTCTATTTCGCATCATTTTATCGTTTTCAACTCCATCGTCATCCGTATCAGCATCTTTAACAGCTCCAATTCTTGCATCTGTCGAAAGTATAGTCATATCCAATGGAATACCGCAAGGTTCTCCATCAAAGTAAATCTGAGCTACCCCTCGCTGGGAATTTGCTGTATAACCAATTCTAACCTCATACGTTCCTGGAGGGATTGGAAATGTTTCCAAAGAAAAGTCATATTTTCCAACAAAAAGAAACTCATCTGCTTGATGATCACACCATCCCTTACTTCCAATATATTGACATTGAGTCGCTTCTGTATATGACAAATTTTTGAAATAATTATTCGGGATAATATAGCCTGCAAAATCTTGGCGTAATTTATTTGTATTCATTTCTGAAAGGAAAGAAGCAACATCAACACGCATGCGTTTATTTAAAACTTTATCTTCAACGTCTTCGTAGGTAAGTATTGCATCAATCTTATGGAAAACTCCATTTTCAGAAGCGACACTTGCCATAGCGTCGATGTTTATTCCTTTTCCACTATCTAGTCGTTTATTAATAATATTCCCTGTGCTAATTTCCAAAACCGTATTCGGACACATTGTTTCTATATATTCGTATATGGTTGTATTTGGAGCATAATAGTCAGAAAAAGAAGCCGGGATAAATTCATTTACGTCTTGCATTCTATCCACTAAGTGATAAGCCATAAAACGATTTAAACTATTTTTCGGATTTGTAATATCCGATATATCCTTATCTTCCGGATAAATAGCATCGTACACTTCTGCTGCATAGGCGATCAAATCATCCAAATTATATATGCCGGCTGCATTAAAGACCTCGTCAGACTCAACAAATGCCGTATACCCATAATTACACGAAGTTGGAGTTTCTAAAGGTGAATTGGTTTTATGAGTAGATAGAGAGATTATTGTTCCTTGATAAGTATAATTATCATTAATCATCAAACGTAAGGATTCCGACAATTCGGTAGCAAATAAAGCTTCTGCAAAAATAGAAATAGACTCGTCCGTATTAATAATATCCGGAAGTTGGGTGTCTGAAACTTCTAATACCTTATCAACAGTATGAACAATTCCGTTATGCACTTCCTGATCTTTAATTAAAATCGTTGATACTTTATTTACAGTAATAATCGTCCCTGTCTCAGAACTGGAATTTGTTGTATCTATAGCTATCTGAATATAACGATCATTCATATTAGCACTCGGAATTGTTCCCCAAGGGAAATCATCCGTTGTATACTTCTTAGATATGATATGACTGTAAACGATCTTTTTTGCATCATCTGTAGTAAGCTTATCAAATGAAATGTCATTTTCGCTATAGTAAGCTCTCACCGCTTCATTAGTTGGTGCAAAACAAGTATAATTTCCATAAGCATTCAATAAATCAGTTATTCCTGCTGCAGAAAGTAAGGCAGAAAACTCTGAATATGTATCAGGATCAGCATCAAGAAATGAGGCGATCTGATATTCTTCAAAAGTTACATATTCTCCATAGTTTTCATCAAAACAAGATTGAAAACATAAAATGGAGCAGAAAGCGATCGGCAAAGCAAAAGCAAGCAATCGAATATTCTTTATTTTTTGATGTAAATTTTTCATATTATTTTGTTTTTATTTTAATCTTTAAGCGTATTATAATATGGATTTTGTTTCAACTTAGGATTAGCACTTAACTCTTTTTTATGAATCGGCATATAAAGAGCATCCATATTAGATAACTTTGTTTGAACCATAGTCGGGTTCAATGTGTATTTACGCATCAAATATTTATTCAACATATTAGTAGAACTTCCTTCCCGCTCTGCCATACGTAATAAATCAAACCAGCGTTTTCCTTCAAATACAAATTCACGTTGACGTTCCAACATAACCAACTCCTCCATACTTTCTTTTGAGGAATAATCGTTAATAGACAACTCTAATTGTAAATCCGGATTTGAACGCATATATGTAATATTTACCATTTCCAATGCTTCTTCCAAATCTTCCATACCTGCGTTTCGTTGAACCAAAGCCTCTGCTTTCATTAAATAAGCATCTGCTAAACGATATATGATCCAATTGGGGGTATAAGTACTACTTGTATAATTAGTATAATTATAGAAATCTTTTGCTTCAGTACCTTTTGCTGGGGTACGACTCGCTCTATATTTTGTAATTTGATAAAAACCGGCGTAGCCTACAGGATTCGGATCAATATAATCTTTTCCCCGAACATCCAAATCTCCAAACACATCATAATCACCTACTAAAGGAGTTGCTGAAAGTTGACCTAAGGTCATGTTATCTCCATATAACTCATGAACTTTTGTATTTTGGTTGTCGCCTCTATCAAACTGAAGTTCGAAAATACTTTCACTTGAATTTTTAGATAAAAAGACTTCATAGGAAGTACCCTGACCAAAACTAAGATTATCATTATTTGTCAAGTACATTTCTGCCCCTGTAAGCATTTGGGCAGAAATAATTGTTTTAGGATCAATGACATCTTCCAATATTTTATCACACATTTCAATACAAGCGGAGTATTCACCCTTCCAAAGATAAATATCTGCTAACAATGCTCTTACTGCATTCTTATTGATTCGTCCATTTGTATACTTTGCATAATACGGAACTTGATATTTATTTCCCTTTGACTTTACTGCATATTTTTCTGCAATCAACAAATCTTCTATCAAATAATCCAATACTTTACTTCCTTGAGTTGCTTCTACATAGAAATTTTGAGTATCATCGATATAAGGATCTGTTATATAAGGAAACTCCCTATACATTCTTGCTAAATAAAAATAGGTTAAAGCTCTAAGAGTTAATGCTTCTGCTTCGTGAGCTTTTAATAAACCATTAGTATAATCAGGATCTAATTCCGTAACACCGGGAGCAAACTTCAAAACCGTGTTACAATAGTTAATAACCTTATAAAATGGTTCCCATTTAGCATAATCATTCGATGGAAGTATTGTTGCCTCCAATATTTTTGTCAAACCAGCCGGAGTACTTCTTCCCGCAACAATATTATCAGAGCGAACTTCGCCGGATAAAATTACACGTTCGATATACCCTGTTTCTATCATTGCTTTATAACATGTCAGAACCACTGACTCAACGTCAGATTGTGTTTTCCAATAATCTTCCAACACCATGCTATCTAATGGTTTTATATCTAACCAGTCGGAGCAAGAAGAAAACGGGACCGACAATAATAATAACATTATAATAATTTTGTTTTTCATATCTATATTATTTATCTTGTTTTATCATTAAAAACCAACTTGTATTCCAAAAGTAAATTCTCTTGCTCGAGGAGTTGTTGAAGTATCTTTACTAACCCCCCATTTATCATTACCAATCTCAGGATCAACCCCTTGATATTTAGTCAAGCAAAATAAGTTGTTGGCTGTAACGTATAGACTTAATTGTTTTAATCCGTATTCTTTTATTTTTTCCGAAGGGAAAGCATAATTAAGCGATAGATATTTTAATTTCAAGAAACTACCATCTTCTACAAATCGATCGCTTGCTAACCAGTTATATCCTGACTTATAAAGAGCTCTTGGCATTTCGGTATCATCACCCTCTTTACGCCAACGCCAGTTCACAGCAATGCTTTGATTGTCGTCTGTATACATATTTTCAGCATTCATACGAGCAGAGTTGATAATTTTATTTCCATAACGGAAGTTTGCTTGAGCATTCAATGTAAAACGATTCCAACGAGCAGTAAATCCAAAACCTCCGGTTAGTTCAGGGTTAGAATTACCTAAGTAAACAATATCTAATTCGTCGATATTACCATCATGATTTATATCTTCATACATAGCATCTCCTGCTTGGAATTGATAATTGGTACCGTTTTCTCCAAAGTTATAATACATCGGAACAGGATTTCCTTTATTATCGAAAATAACTTCTCCCTTTTCGTTTCTAGCCACAGGAGCTGTTCCTTTTTCATAATTTTCTGCAGAAAATCTATAAACTCCTAAATAACGGAATCCATAAATAGAACCATAAGCTTTTCCTTCTTGTAGACGTCCTAAATATTTCCCATTTTCATACGAAAAATCTTCATTATAGCTATTCAAAATATCTTCATTCAATGTAACTAACTTATTCACTGAGTTAGCTAAGTTAAAACGGAAGTCTAATACTACATTTCCTATCTTAGCAAAACGATTCGCATTTGCATTTAACTCCCAACCGATATTGTCCATTGTTCCTCCATTTCGATAAGCTAATGATGAAAATCCGGAAGAAGTAGGAATTGCCTGATTTTGGAATAATAAATCTTCAGTCCGACGAGAGTACACGTTAGCATCTAAAGTATATTTATTATCAAATAAAGCTAAGTCTAAACCTAAGTTGTATTCGGTTGTTTTTTCCCATTTAAGATTTGACAACCGTATATTACCAGGTCGAATTGTAGTTTGTCCGGCATAACTGCTATATGGAGAATATTTACTGTAATGTAAATATTCGGAACCAGGAGAGTTTCCTGCAATACCCCAACTTGGACGAATTGCTAATATATTTAACCAATCTTTTGCAAACGACATAAACGATTCGTCGGCAATATTCCATCTTAATGACACACCCGGGAAATTTCCATATTTGTTTCCTTTACCAAATTTTGTAGATCCATCCCTTCTGAAAGTAAACCCAAAGATATATTTAGATTTATATGCATAGTGCATACGTCCGATCATACCCAAAGAACGCCATTGTCCAATACCTGATTGTACGGATTTCAAATTCGCAGTTCCACTAGCATCACTCATATGAGAAGAAGGGAAACCATAAGAAATAGCTCTTTGATTGTTTGAGTTACCTGAACTAGTTTGTAACGAAGCCAAGATAGAAAGGCTATGATCCGTATTCGAAAATTTAGGAACAAACGTTAATTTATTTTCCGATTGAATACCAAACGATTCTTTATCTTCATCATCACTACGGTTTATATCTTCATGACTCCAACTTCTAGAAGAAACTTCTTTCGGTAAGAATTTATGAATCATTTCGTTTTTCATATCAAAAGAAACCCATACATTGTATTTCAATTCATGTTTAGCTGGGTCCATCAAATCGTACTGCAAACGTAGAATTGGTTGAATGTTATATGTTTTCAATGTGTTATCAGCTAATTCTGCCAAAGCAACCGGGTTTCTTAATGCAACCTGAGATGCATCAACATGTGCGTCTTGACGTATATTATAATAACTATCCAAATCGTTTCCATTTGCATCTTTATTATAGATTGCCAAGTTCGGCATTTTTTTATAGGCAATATCCAAAATACTCTTACCATTATTGTAGTTATCTTCCGATCTATCATCAGTCCAGTTTCTATTATTATCTTGATACGTAAAAGCAAATTCAGCATCAAATTTAATACGGTTCGATACATAATAACTCAAGTCGACACGAGAAGTAAAACGTTGCCAAGATTGACCGATAATCGTACCTGTGTTACTCATATATCCTCCGGCTACACGGAAGTTTGCTTTGTCTCCCCCTCCGGATAAAGACAAATAGTGGTCATGAGTAAAACCAGTTTGAATAACTTCATCTCTCCAATCGGTATTATTATTGTAGTATTCGTATTCAGAAAAGTTCGGATCATAATTAAATTCCGGAATATTAGAAGCGGTATTACTTTGTTGAGGATTAAAATATGCTTGTTTCATAAGCATAGTATAATCATCACCATTCAACATCTTCAAACCTTTTGGCTGAACTTTCGTAGTTAATTTATATGTATAATTAACTCGAGTAGGCCCTTTGGCTCCTTTTTTAGTAGAGATCATCAAAACTCCGTTAGCTCCTCTTGCTCCCCAAACGGCAGTTGAAGCAGCATCTTTCAACACTGTGATTTCCAAAATATCATCGGGGTTAACACTCAACAAATCTGCATATTGTTGTTCATCAGCAGTAGAGAAATCAAAATTTTCAGTTGAAATGTCTTCACGAGGAACACCATTCATAACGATCAATGGATTAGAATTGGAAGATAATGAGTTTACCCCACGAATACGCATTTGCGTTCCTTTACCAAGGTCTCCACCTCCAATAATATCCAAACCGGCGATTTGTCCTTGTAGTGCATCATCAATAGAAGAGACTTGCACTCCATCAAAGACTTCGGTATTGATTTTTTGCATTGCAAATGAAATTTCACGATCCGGAATATTCAAAGTTCCGTCAGATGTTTTTTTAACTGCAGTTACAACTACAGCTTCCATCATATTCTCGTCTTTTAAGACAACAGAAAAACTTCTTTTTGTTCCAATCGTAAACACTTGAGTAACATATCCGATATAAGATATTTTTAATTTATTTTGATTATTTCCAATTCTCATAGAAAAATCACCATTCATATCAGTAAAGGATTGACCAACGATACGATCATTCCGGTCCATTTCAAGTACTGTAGCAGCAATAAGACCTTCTCCCAGTTCGGAAGTAACCCGACCACGTATCATATCGCCACTTCCTTCTTGCGCAAATATTGACTGACAGCATAACATACAGCCAATTAGAAGAATATATATTATTTTATTTTTCATTATCATTCTTTTATTTGTTGAAAATATCATCCTTCTATTTAATTGAAGGTTAGTATATCATTAACTTGGTGTATCACAGCAAATGAAGAGGTTGAAATTTGAGTAACCCTTTTAATATCAGCTCCATTAAATTTATAATCTCTCGACATTACGTTAGCAGTAGAAGTAATTACGTTTACTTCTTTTCCAGCTTCGGTTTTTAGAGTCAAGTTTTCTCCATTTCCCTTAACTTGTAGTTTGCGGAATTTGTTCGTAGCAGAATTAATTGCAGCTGTTTCACAAGATCTGTCAATTTTTTCTCCAGAAATATAAATTGAATTATCTTGGAAATGATATCTCAAGAAGTCATATAACTTTTGAACTTCATTCGCTCTTTCTTGTCCTTCATAATTATTCATATCGCTCCATTGTTTAATTACACCACTAGCTATTGCGTCTTGAATAGCTTTGTTTGTTGGGACATAAACCGTATAATTAAATGTATTGAAGAAGGAAACGTTTTCTGTTATTCCCACATTGGATTTGTCATTGTAGAAAATTGAGCCTCCATATGTTTTGCCTCCATATTCGTAGGTCTGAGATTCAATACATAAATTAAAGAACTCTCCATATAGATCCTGATTTTCAGACATTACTTGATAAACCGATTTATTAGCAGTTTGTAGTGCTGCATCTAAGAAATAAGTTTTACCATTTTGCATTTCGTAACGGCTTGTTACACGAACATCTTCTCCATATTCGATATTTCCACCACCTTTTACAGACATTCCAACGCCTGTTCCATTAATTTTAACGGTAGCGCCGCCTTTTGTTTGATAAAATCTTTTACCATCTTCTATGTCTCCTACAACAATATGATTATCTACTATGTCGCGAAGATAGTTTTGCAAATTAGATTGAGAAGATCCTTCGGTACGAAGACTATCACCTGTTACAGCATCATAAACAGTAGCATAAACAAGGTTTTTTTCTTCATTAAAATAGAAGTCCCATCTTTCAGGAGTTGCTTTTGATGCGATAGAAACAGGAGAGATATAATTAGAAAACTCTTCATCAGTCGGAACTAAATAAGAGAATTTATTTTCCATAGAAAGCAAATAAAGTTCGAATTGAAGTTTAATCTGAGCCCAATTAAAAACTTTAGTATAATCACTAAAAATAACCGGAGACATTACTGATATATATTCTGTAGGAGGAAAAACTCCGTCTACAACATATACAACCCCATTGTTACAAACTTTTGCATATTTCACATCTTCTTTAGTTATTCCCATAGGAGTTCCCATCTTATCTTCCAAAGCGTCGAATTTGCTTGGGAGTGATCCGATAAATGATGGCTTCATATGGTTATTTATCAACATATTCAACACGTTGTTAGGAATATTTTCCCAAGAACCATATCTTTCTTTAATAAAAACTCCTTCACCTTCGTTGAAGTAATGATCCAAAGCTTCGTTTGTAGGAACAAATAAAGCAGCCATATCTGTTTGTAGGGCTGTAGAAGAATTATCCGTTTGGAAAGCATTCCATCCCGGATCAAAAGATAATAAACCAGAAACAGAACCTCCGTCCGGGTCTACAATCTTTGAATGAACGGAGTGACTATTGAAGTAAGCCAATGTAAATATTGAATCTGAAAATTCAGGATGCAATACTCTATAATTTAACGTACTTGTTCCATCATAAATAGGAGCACAATATCTATCAAGAAATGAACTAAAAAGAGAAGTCTCGTCATTTTCGCGAATATACTGAGCCATATTGGATGGCGGAATTAACACTTTTTCTAATACATGAATATATCCATTCTTACATGCAATATCTCCTTCTACGATTTTAATATTATATAAAAAGTTATCCCCTGCTTGGCGAGTATAACCTGAAATTATTTCAAAATCTTCGTTTGTAATATTTCTTGTAGTCATCAACTTGTCCATGAAATAAACAGTAGTTGGTGAAGTATTGTCTTTTAGAAGGTAAATACCTTTTTCTTCGAAACGAGTCCAATATTTAGTTTTTGGAAGTTCGTGTCCATGAAGATAAGGAAGAGAATCTAAAACAGATATACTGTTTGTTTTTCTCAAAACATATCCTGGTGTAGGAGGTGTTCCGGAAATATTAGATAACATCTCCAAAAGATATGTATCGTTTAGCATACTAGAAAATAGTATCATACGTTTCATCGATGCAGAAAAATCGCTGAACTTAGTGATACCATACTCGTTGTCTTTGAAAAATGCTTCAAAAGCAGCATCATCTGCAACAAAAAGAGTTTTACTTCCTGTTCTTTTTAAGACGTCAGAATATTTTATGCCATCATCTTCTACCGAATTGATGATATCCAAAAAATACGTGTACGTTCGGTCTTTTGATTCGTTTAGATGGTCATAAATACTTGATCCCAGCCATTTGGGTTCCTCGTTGTTGTAAATATAAGGATCTTCACAACTAACAAAATAGAAACCACTTAAGGCAAACAGGAACATAAACAAGACGCACCTGATTGTTTTTTTCTTTTTCATGTAATTATTAATTTTTAGAGGTTATATATTCATATAAAATTTAATTGATTTTCACAAGGGTCTTTGCTGCCGAAGGAAGGCAAAGGGGATCTGTTTCTGACAAGATAAAATCGGAAGTCTTTGTTTTTCACAAATATAAATTTTTTACGTTAACAAACTTATGAAACCCAGCCGAGACTTATTGCTATGTTTCAACAAATCCCAACAAGGCATTTTAGTTATTAATTCGGTACAAATATAGATCAAACTATTCATATAAACAAAAAATAAATAAACAAAAAAAACTTCAATGTCCTTTTTAACATGAAATATTATTTAACATTTATCTCCGTTTTAATTTCATTCTTTACCTAAAATAATGTCAAATTAAATTTTGGATTTCTTCGTCAAGCGAAGTCAAGTTTTCCACTATTTCTTTTTTTATTAGGTAAGTATTTTCAATTCCAACAGCTCCGACTTTCGGAATTACGAACTTAGGCTCGTACGCGATTGTCATATTTTCCTCTAAAAAATCTTTCGATCGAGCCATTAAAACCGGAAGTTCATTAATTTCCAAACCAACTCCGTGCCCTACGAACTTTGCTTTTTGATTTGCTCCCATAAAGTAGTCTTGCAAACCGGCTTTTTCTGCCATTGCAAGCGTCCAATTATAAATTTCTGCGCAAGAAGTTCCGGCTTTTACTTCTTTTTTGAACCGGCTATGCATTTCAAGAGAGAGAGCATGTGCTTTGTAAGCAATATCCGGAAGCATTCCATAAGAAAATACACGAGTCATATCACTTAAGTAGGCGGTATAGTTGCCGGCCATATCAACAGAGATGGAAGTTCCTTCTTTTATTAATTCCCCCGAAGCGCCGATAGGTAAAGAAGGATGTACTCCTCCCCCACCAAGTGCAAAATCAAATGGAGAACCAAGAGCTGCATTATCCCCCGACAAAAGGTTTCCCATATAAATATCCATGTTCGATCCGAAAGTTCTAAACAATCCGATCGATCCTTTCTTACGCATTAAGTGCTCGATTTCTATTTGAAAATCAATATCGCGCATCCCTTTTCGGAAAAGACGGGGCACTTCGCGATATACTTCCATGTGTATATCGGCCGAAATTCGCAACTGTTCGATCTCGGTTTCCGTTTTTATCATCCGGCGACGACGCATTATGAGAGAAGCATTCTCTAACTCTTGCACCGAAAAAGCTTTCCGGATTCTCAACACCTCGTTGTAAGTAAGAGCATCCAATTCTAAAGCCAAAGACGAAGGCAAATCTATCCCTCGCTCGGCAAGCAAACCCGGAATATCTTCTACTTTTCGGATAGGAATTATATGGTCGTTGGTTTCGACATCCAAAGGTCTTTGCACAAACAATAAAGATTGATTGTCGTCTGTTAAGCAAACATAGCCGGAAAACACACGGCCTGTTACATAATAAATATTAACTGGAGTAGATAGTAAAATCATTACCTTATTATATAATATGTATTAATTTTTTATTTTCAAGTTTTTTTTCGGAGCAATCCCCATATCTCTTAGCTTTTCTGCTTGACTAATTAGGTTACCATTGCCGGTTGAAAGCTGTTTAAAAGCATCATCATATGCCGACTTAGCTTTATCTAACGAGACACCTACGTTTTCTAAATTTTCAACAAAAGAAACTAATTTATCATACAACTTCGCTCCCCGACCAGCAATCTCAAGAGCATTACGGGTTTGATATTCTTTTCGCCACAAGTCTACAATCAACTTGATGGTTGCAATCAAATTAGTTGGGCTAATCAATACCACTTGTTTGTTATACGCATAGTG
The DNA here is from genome assembly GCA_030265685.1 of Bacteroidales bacterium OttesenSCG-928-M11. Classification (GTDB taxonomy): domain Bacteria; phylum Bacteroidota; class Bacteroidia; order Bacteroidales; family Azobacteroidaceae; genus Azobacteroides. The sequence goes on along the minus strand of JAJDGO010000003.1, from coordinate 5,889 downwards.
CCACAAATCCAAATCATCTTGCATTGCTAATAAATAAGCCGGTTCGTTGGGGATAAACATCAAGACATAACCCATCGTTGTACCATATTCGTGATAGGATTTTAGGGATAATTCGTCGATGTGTTTTCGGATAGATAACAAATGATCTTTCATTGCCGCTTTTTGCTCCAAAGAATCGTCCGTATTCATAAAACGAACGTAGGCAGATAAAGAAACTTTCGAATCGATAATAATATTTCTTTCGTCAGGACATTTAATAATTACGTCCGGTTGCATTTTCTGTCCGCTTTGATTTCTAATAGGAGTCCCTTGAGCATCTCGAATCATTTCTTGAATAAAATACTCGCGATCTTTCACCAAACCCGATTTATCCAAAATGCTTTCCAATATCATTTCGCCCCAATCGCCTTGCATTTTCGAATTACCCTTTAATGCTGAGGTCAATTGATTAGCTTCTTCACTAATTTTTTGGTTTAGTTCAACCAATCGTTTTACTTCGTTGGCTAAGGAGAAACGTTCTTTCGACTCTTTGTCGTAAGTTTGTTCTACCTTATTCTTAAACTCGTTGATATTTTCCTTTAGTGGATTTAGGATTTGTTGAATACTTTCGTGATTTATCCGAGCAATTTTCTCTCCTTTCTCGTCTAATATTTTCAAGGCGATGTTTTCGAACTCAATATTCATTTGTTTTTGCATGGAACTTTGTTTTTCTTTCTGCTTCTTTTCGAATAGAAAAAAAACAATCATCGTGATTCCGATTCCAATAAAAACGCCGATTATTAATGAGCTTATATCCATCTGTATTTTTGAAGAGCAACAAAGATAAAGAATGATTCTTAATGGCTGGTCAATTTTATAAACTTTTTGCTTTTATTTCGAAGTTGATCCCGGAAGTGATAATAGAAGTTATTTAAATTTGTCGCTATTTTCAAAGGCAAGAAAAAGAAACTAATCCCGGTTACTTTTTCTTTCGACAAAGTTTTACTACAACTTGACCCAAGTTCTAGTATAACTTAAGCGAAGTTTTAGTATAACTTGACCGAAGTTCTACAAGAACTTTGACAAACTCATACTATAACTTGAGGCGGGAATTATACAAGACTTAGAAACCGTTTAGATATATCCTAAACTATGAAGCATAAAGAAAGGAGATTCCCGCTTTGGAAATCTCCTTTCTTATATCAAATGCCGAAAGTATTACTTTGGAGAATTTACTTTTTTCAAGTTTTCCATTACTCTTTCGTAACTTTTCAACTCTTTTTCAGTCAATTGATCCTTAACTGCAGCCATATCTTTCACCCATTGTTGTGATTGAGCAGCCAACTTGCTGTATTTTACAGGATCTTTTGTTATGTTATTGAAAGCGTCTGCATATTCTTTTACATATGCATCGAACTCTTTCAACAATTCCGCAGGAGTTTTCGTTGGAGCAACTTCTTCTTCAACTACGTCTTCTACTACAACTTCAACTTGATCAGTTGTTTTTTCTGTTTCTACAGCTTTTTCTTTGCTACAAGCAGATAGTCCGACAAGAACTATCGCAGCTAATAATACTAACAAATTCTTTTTCATCGCTAACTTTTTTTTGAATTAAAACTTTCATTGCAAAGTTATAGAAAATATATTAAAATGCAAAAATATAAGAATCGTTTAATATTTAAGCCATTTTATTACTTCTCCGAAAGTTGGTTTCTTTCCATACATCAAGATTCCGGTTCTGTATATCTTCGAAGCCAACCAAATGGTAAAAATTACAGTCAATGCCAACAAACCAATACTTAAAAGCAACTCCCACCAAGGCACTCCGAAAGGAAGTCTTACCATCATTACGATCGGAGAAGTAAAGGGAATGAGTGAAGTCCAAAAAGCAAGTGGCCCGTCCGGGTTTTGCGCACTGTAAGTTCCAGCCATAAAAGCGAAAAGAATCAAAATAGTTATGGGCATCATATACTGTTGTGTATCTTCTTGCGAGTTAACCATTGCTCCAATTGCAGCAAAAAGCGAAGCATACATTAAATAACCTCCTATGAAAAATACAACAAAATAGATCGTTATACTGATTAAGTCGACCGAAGTAAGGATAGAATTTACTTCCGAAACTGCTTCCATACTTCCGGAAAACGATTGTCCTACGAGACTTACCCCAACAATAAGAGCCGCCCATAAGCCAAACTGGGTTAAACCAACCAAACCGATACCGATTAGTTTCCCCATCATTAGATCGAAAGGTTTTACAGACGAAACCATTACTTCAAGTATTCGGTTCGTTTTCTCTTCTAAAACCCCCGACATAACCATTCCTCCGTAAGAGAAAATAAACATATAGATCAAAAAAGTAAAGATTATTCCAATAATCGAAGCCATTTCGGCCGATCCTTCGGTCTCGTTTCCTGCATCGTCCCATTTAATTGTTTGCATTTCTATCTCGATCCGGCTTTCTTCTACTATTTCTTTAATGTTAGGAATGTTATAAGAAAGCAATTTCTTTTCGCTTAAATATTCGTTGAGTTGAGAAGATATGGCATCCGAAGCACTACTTACCACTTGTTGTTTTGAATAAAGAGTAATTGCTTTCGGATTTTTCAAAAGATCATCGGTTATGATCAGCGTTGCATAAAGCGATTCGTCCGATTGATTTCGATAGTCGGTATTATTATCTGCTGTTACCGCAAATTTATATTGCCCCGTATCTTGCAAAACAGAAGTATATTCTCCGGTATGATCTATTACTTGAATTGTTTTCGAATCGCCTTCGTTAGTTAAAGCTAAGAAAACAGTCCCGGCCATTAATACTACAAACAATACAGGCATTAAAAAAGTCAATATCAAAAATGATTTCTTTCTAACACGCGTACTATATTCTCTTTTTATTACTATTCCTATCTTACTCATAAATCATCCTTCTTTTACTGTTTGTATAAATATATCGTTCATTGAAGGTATTTCTTCTTCGAACGAAAGTATTTCATTGTCTTCGACAAGCGATGTTATAAAGTCTGTGTTTGAGATACCCTCTGTTTTCCTTATTCTATATTCAAAAACACGATACCCTTTATTAGATGATAGTATTTCACCGACCGAAGGATTAAAGTTTTTGAGTTCGGTTTCTGTTTTTACCGAAAAAATATGATTCCGATAGCGAGACCGGATTTCTTCTACACTACCACGAAGAACTACTTGCGAACGATTAATCAAAGCTATATCATCACAGATCTCCTCTACGGAAGACATGTTATGAGTAGAAAAAATAATTGTTTTCCCTTTATCTCGTAAACTTAAAATTTCATTCTTTAGTATTTCTGCGTTTAATGGGTCAAAGCCACTAAACGGTTCGTCGAAAATAAGAAGTTCGGGATCATGAACAACCGTAATAATGAACTGAACTTTTTGTTGCATCCCCTTCGATAGTTCTTCCAATTTTTTATCCCACCAAGATAAGATGCCGAATTTATCAAACCAAACCGTCAAACGTTTCTTTGCTTCTATAGCCGACAATCCTTTTAACCTGGCGAGATAAATAGCTTGTTCTCCCACTCGCATCTTTTTATATAACCCACGTTCTTCTGGTAAATAACCGATGTTATAAACATCTCCGGCCTCAAGAGGGCGTCCTTTGAAAAGAACTTCTCCTGAATCGGGGGCAGTAATACGATTAATGATTCGAATTAATGTTGTTTTTCCGGCTCCATTAGGGCCTAATAATCCGAATACTTTTTTAGAGGGCAGTTGGATGCTGACTTTATTTAGGGCTAAGTGGTTAGCATATTGCTTAACAACATCCTTTGTTTCTAGGAATAACATATATTCTTTATATTTTGAAAGGCCAAAGGTAAGTATTATTCCATAATAATTAGTAATTTTACGGCTTGAAATAAGAAGAAATGAAAAGACAACTACTACTGTTTTTCTATTATACAATCACCCTTTCCGTATTTGCTCAATCGGTTTATAGGGAAAACAACATCAAGTTCGATGGCGAACAGGAGGATAAAACGTATTATTTATATGGTAATAAAAACAATCCTTCTTGCCATATCAAAATAGATTTTTTCTATCCCAACGAATATGCAGACAAAGCTATTTTGGAAAAGATACAATCTTGGTTTACTTATTCTTTTTTCGGAGAAAACTATGGGAATGTAACACCTAAACAAGCGGCAAAAAAATACACCAAAGCGTTTATCTCTCAGTATAAAGAAGATTTTGAATCTTCCGGCATTTTCAAAAAAGAAGAACTACAAGCCAAACTTCGAGGAGAAGACATTCGAGATTATAAGTCGCTCTATATTTATCAGAAAACCATACGTAACACTATACTCTTCAATCGTGGCAATGTTATTTCACAAGTTATCAATACTTATGAATATACTGGAGGAGCTCATGGTTTATCTACAACACAAGGATTAAATTTAGATATTGAAACCGGCAATCCCATTCGCTATAATGATGTATTTTTTGATTACGAAGAAGATAAAATATCCGATTTACTTCTTACTTATCTACTCGACAAATACAAGGTCGGAACAAAAGAAGAACTAAATGACATGGGATTTATGTTTGATAAAATTACACCTTCTCGTAATTTTGTGGTCAACGATCAAGGAATAACTTTCATTTACGGACAATATGAATTAGGAGCTTATACTTTAGGTATCATCGAGTTATTTGTTCCTTATTACTATATTTACATGTACATGAAGCCAGATTCGGCTGTAATGCGATTAGCTCGTAGACAATAATAAAAATAATATAATCAACCTCGTATGAATAATTTTAGATTTTGGAGCCCTACCGAATTTATTTTTGGTAAAAATACGACAAGCAAAGTAGCTATTGCTATAAAAGACTTCTTTAAGCGATCGGGAAAAGAAAATTCACCAAAAGTATTGATTCACTATGGAGGACAATCTGCTATCAAAAGTGGTCTTTTATCCGAAGTAGAGAGTATATTACAAAACAATTTTATTGAGTATGTGAAGCTGGGAGGCGTTCAACCTAATCCAATAGATACTCTAGTTTATAAAGGAATCGAACTTTGTCGGGAAGAAAAAGTAAACTTTATCTTAGCTATAGGCGGAGGAAGTGTGATAGACTCGGCAAAAGCAATTGCAATTGGAGTTCCTTATGCCGGAGACTTTTGGAATTTTTTCGAACATACCGTAACTGCCAACCAAGCTTTACCTATCGGAACAATACTTACTATCCCGGCAGCAGGAAGCGAAGGCTCTGCAAACACCGTTATTACAAATACAAAGCAAACTTTAAAGCGAGGACATTCATCACCTCTTAGTCGTCCTGTATTTGCAATTATGGATCCTTCGCTCACTTTTACCTTGCCGGCAAACCAAACAGCATACGGAATTTCTGATATGATGGCACATATCATGGAACGTTATTTTACACAAACCAAAGGAGTTGATGTAACTGATAAACTTTGTGAGGGATTATTGAAATCTATTATCGAGCAAGGAAGAATAGTTATACAAGAACCTCAAAACTATGATGCTCGTTCCAACATTATGTGGGCGGGAACTTTAGCACATAATGGTATATGTGGAGTCGGAAGAGAAGAAGACTGGGCAAGCCATCAATTAGAACATGAAATTAGTGCACACTTTGATGTTCCTCATGGAGCAGGACTTTCTGTTATATTCCCCGCATGGATGCAATATACTTATACTTCCGGCATCGATCGATTTGTCCAGTTTGCCGTTAATGTTTGGGGAATCGAAAACAAAGGAGATAAAAAAGATATTGCACTTGCCGGAATCCGGGCAACAAAAGAGTATTATTCTTCTATCGGGTTACCAGTCAACTTTGCAGAGCTTGGAGTATCGGAAAAAGATATTGATTTATTTATCGAAACATTACGCATTAATCAAGGAGAAA
>JAJDGO010000029.1 GCA_030265685.1 Bacteroidales bacterium OttesenSCG-928-M11 | reverse complement strand
ACTCGTTCCAGTGGAGTTCTTACAATAACTCCTTCGGGCAATTCGCTTGGAATATCTTGAGTCTTGGGTATAAGAATGTAGCTTTGTAGTATTTCTTTCCCCTCGGGATAATGTATGTGGACTAAAGTATATTCATCTTTCTTTTCAATCGAAAAACCTTGTGCATACTTTTGTCCTTGTACTACAAAAGCATACTCCTGCTTCCCATGACAGGAAAGCAGGAGTGCGCCTATAAATATGAATATTATTTTTTTCAATCGGTTACTCTTTCTAACCATTTAATCATTGCAAGCATAGTAAACATCGAAATCAAACATGCTGTAACAAATACTCCCCATGTAGCCCAAATAGGAATGTTTTTGTATAGTATAACTCCGATGAAAAGGAGCTGATTGCCCAATGCAGTTGCGCCTAACCAACAACCTTGCATAATACCTTGTAGGTGAGGAGGAGCTACTTTCGATACAAATGCAATACCAAGCGGACTGATAAATAGCTCTGCGACGGTAAGGATAAGATATGTTCCGATCAACAACCATGGGGTAACACGGGCGGCTTCTCCTAATCCTCCCATTGCATCTCTTGTTTGATAGTCGGGCAAACCATAAGAACCGAGAGCCATAACTACGAATGCTATAGCCGCAATTCCCATTCCGATCGCAATTTTTCTAGGAGTTGACAAATTTATACCTCTTGCTTTAATCCATCCAAAAAGTCCGATGACTACTGGAGTTAGAAATACGACAAAGAAAGGATTGAATGTTTGAAATAATTCGGCACCTTCTAGAGTGGTAAACCCAAGATCAAGTTTTATTGTCTTTGTATATTCGTTGGCGAATAAAGTAAGTGTTTGCCCGTTTTGATGGAATGAAAACCAAAAGAAAATAACTACGGCAAATACGGCAAATAAAGCATAAAGACGTTGACGTACTTCTGCTGCATCCATTTTTACTTCTGCTGCAGTAGATTCGCTTGACTTGGCAAGTTTAGCAGCCGGATCAGGCAATGTTGTCTTATTAATTAAGAAGATTATTAAAGAAATAATCATCGCGAAAATAGCAATCCCGAACGAATAGTGGTATCCTTCGACGAATATGTTAAGGTATTGATTCGCAAAAGAAGTAAGATCTGCTGTATTTCCTCCTACACTGGCTGCCAATTCTGTAAAACGTTCGGATGCTTCGGGGGTAATACTGCCATTTAAATACTGATTACAAAGTTTAGGTAAGTCAGAGTTGAACGCAAATCCGTTACTTTGTACCCACCAGTTACGCAAACCTACTGCCATTAATGGAGCAAACATGGCTCCAATATTGATAAACATGTAGAAAATTTGAAACCCTGTTTCGCGTTTTTCAGCATATTTAGGATTGTCGTATAGTTGACCTACAACAGCTTGCAAGTTTCCTTTGAACAAACCATTTCCGAAAGCTATCGCAAACAAGCCAAGACATGTCAAAGTCAGCATTAAAGTTTTGTTGGCAACAGGCGTGGGAGTGGGGATAGCAAGCGATACATATCCAAGTGTCATTAATACAAGACCCACTAAGATTGTGGTTTTGTATTTTTTTGTTTTGTCGGCAATTATCCCACCCACTAAGGCAAGTAGATAAATAGCGGCATAAAAAATAGAATAGATCAGCGAACCTTGCGAACCTGCGAAATCAAACTTGAATTCTAAGAAAAGAAGCAAAATTGCCATCATAATGTAAAAACCGAAACGCTCGCCCATGTTAGATAGAGCCGCTCCGATTAATCCTTTGGGATGATTTTTAAACATAGTAATTAAATTTTTAAGATTTAAATATGAAAATATGATGGGCAAAGATAAATAAAAAAATGAAACTGTATACAAAAGCCCATATAAAGTGAACGAATTATAAATGGAATCGATTCTCTTTTGAAGAATGTATTTGTGTAAAGATGTGGAAATGATGGGTCGAAAAAGGCTGCAAAGTGGCTTGGGATCATTATGTTTGAGCTTTTTTGCAACAATATCATTTATTTTAGACCGAAAATGCTACTTTTTTATAAAAAGTTTTGGTTTATTTGGTTTTTAATTTAATTTTGCAGATTCAACCGTACATGTCGAATTGTGTGCGGAGTTGTTTTCGTGTATATAGTACAGATTAAATATATGTATAAATAAATATAAAAATGATTGTATAACATTATTAAAAACAAGAATGCTTATGAAACAAAAAAATCTTTTGAGAATGAAATTATTTAGTATTAATCAAAAATTATTTTTCTTATGGAAAGAATAAGACAATTATTATTGTTGCTTGTCTTTGTCTTAGGATCATCGCTTTCGGGATTTGCGCAAGACAAATTGCCAACAGTGTATGATGTGGACTTGGATAAAGTCGATTTGAAAATTGAGCCAACAGAAGTTGTAGCTCCTCCTGTTTTTACAGGCTGTGCAAATGAAAAGAATTTGGAATTTGACGTAGCAATCAAAGGAGGAACTGGAGTTTATTCTGGTTTGACCGGAGATGAAGAAGGCTGGAATGGACGTGCTCAAAGAGTTAATGTATGTCTTCGTATGTATTATGCAGGCGGAGCTGGGAATGTTGATGTTTTAGGTCTTGGTACTTATGACAAAAACGATCCTAATACATATCTTTCTAATTTGCATGGAGCATCGCAAGGTATAGAACTTGCTCAAAATCCAGTGAATATTGATGTTACAATGGTGACTTTCCCTACTATGATTACTCAACCAGGAGAAGGTACTTACACTGTTGAATTATATTATGGAGATGTTTCTCAATCAGGAAGTGTAGTTGATGTTGATTGTAGTGTAGTTACTGAAACATTTGCTACAGAAACTATCAAAGTTAAAGCTTCTTCTGCTTGGAATGTTTCAGCTCCTACTTGGGAGATGGTATATGGATTAGATCCTGCTGCTGTTTACAAACCATTTACGGTAGGTGGAGCAAAAATGGATTTACAAGACTGTGCTTTCAAAATTAGTTCATTAGTAACTGGTTTGGATTGCGAACCTGCATTTTATATTGGTGTAAGTTATACTACAAGCACTGAAGATAAAACAGCTACAGGTTATACAGGTAAAGTTACTGATGTATTGGAATTAGGAACTAGTACTATGTACTTTGGTCCATTTACTCGTACAAGTGACGGATGTTTGGAAGCAAGTTGTGAAGTATTCGAAGCTTACAAAAAATTTGCAAGCAAATTAGGAACAGGAGTTTACAATGCTTCGTTGTACATGTATAAAGATGGTATGACTTATGTTGATTCCACTCCGGATGTATCAGCTCTTCCTTCTGCTAAAGATATTAAACCAGCAAACTTGATTTACCTTCATAAGAAACCATTCTTGATCAATTCTACATATGGCTTCAAAATTGATATGAATGATATGGATCTTGTTTATAAAGCAGGTCCGGTATTACCTAAAAGACATGATGGAGAATATCAATATTGTACATGGGGACCTCATCGTTCAGACTGTCATAAAGGACCTGAGCATTATACAACCTATGTTGAGATTAAATATCTAGGCGAAAAAGGAGATGTAGACGTTATTAACCTAGGAACAGGAAGAAATGCGACTACATTTGATATTAATAATTGTCGTACTTCTAATAATCCTGACTGCACTCCTCATTGGATAGCTCCACAAGATTATCCGGAGGTAGCGAAAGTTACAACAGGTATAGGTGTTCTTAAAACGACAACAATTAGATATGGTTGTGGTACTTATACTGCTCAGTTAGTACATTGTAGAGCTGATGGCTCAAAATACTATGCAAGTGATACAACTAAATTTGAAATTTGTGGTCACCCTCCTGTAACTATCGAGGTAGAGGATATTGATATCTGTAAAGATCCAGTATGTCCAGATCCGTTGGTACTTGAGTTAAATGCTAAGAATTTGATTGATGCAGACGAATATGGTAATAAAACTACAGCTTATCTTCGTGTTAAAAAGACAAGTGGAGATAAAGTATTGTATTCTGAGACTGTTATACTAGGATATTCTACATATTCTGCATTAGGAACATATATAACAGAGATTAGTCTTGATAATCGCCATCATGGAAGAGTGATTCTAGGAACAGGAAGACATAATCACTTAAGAGTTGAATTTGACACATATGATCTTGGTGAGGCTACTTACGAAGTAAATATTTATGAAAACAAATCCTTTCTTGATGTTCAAGAAAAAACAAATTTAGCATATGCTAAAACATTTAACGTTAATGTTACTTGTTGCGATTTTATTCCTGAAGATTTAGCTATCGTTGGTAGATTAGGTGATTTTACAGATGCGGTACTTGACTTAATAACTTCTGAAGATATGTCAAGTATAGAAACTTTAATCAAGCTTGCACAAAGCCTTGCAGGTACAGATCTAGTTGACGTGCCGGAAGAACTTTGGGATGTTATTGGTGCATTGAATAAAATTAATTTTGATGGTCCTATCTATGATGTCTTTATTGCTATATTGAATGTTGTAGACCTTTATGGCTTGATTCCAGAAAAAGTATGTATTGGTTCACCATTTGCGAACTTATACATTCCGTTATTTACTACATATAAAGACGAATTAGTTTGTCCTTATGGAGCTTCTTATGCTTTGGTTCACGTAGATGGAGATGAAATTATTGATTTCAATTCATTTGTTGGTGGATTATTTAACGGTAACAAAATAAGCGAAGACGGTAAAACTTTATACATTAGTAATAATGTTCTTACCGGAGGTAGCGTTGGAATGTTCCCTGGTAATTTCTATTTATTCACTACTACATTAACTACAGAAGGAAAAGGTACATATAAATTTGTTCCTGTCGTTGCTAATGGAAAAGGAATTTTAGATTTAGGAAAACCAGAAAACTGTGGTACAGGTGAAGTTGGTGTAGGCCGTGAGTTTACTATCGATGTTCGCAAACCATTAAGCGATAGCATGCTTGCTAATACTGATAAAGTATTCTATAGAACTAATGGATCTGATCCATTTGGTCCAATTGATTTGACAAACGAAACTCTTTCTAAAAACGGTAATCCTATTGCTGACGTTGTTATCTATGATATCGACAATGTAATCGGTCGTATCGAAGACTTCAATGGCTTGTCTGAATACAATCCGTTCTATTTCAATGGAGCAAACGTTTATGTAATGATTGGTCTTGAAGTAGATGAAGAATCAGGTGCAATCAAATTGCCAAAAATTATCTTAGAAAATGATACAAACGTTCAACAACCGTTGAAGATTGGTTACTCAATCCGTTATTCTGACAATTTCTATTGTTGTGAAGGCGAAGAAGGTTTCCCATTTGCTGACATCTTTGATGGTCCTCAATCTTTGTTGGATAAAGTAACTGAAATTGTTAATGACCGCTTAGAAAGTGCTCATAAAAATTGGATTTGGGGTTGTGCAGCTGGTAGCTTCTATATCGTAGTTAAACCTGCAGACAATGCAGTAAACCAAGATTTAGTTGCAACTCCGGTACAAGTAGCTCCGATCTGTTTTGGTGATGATGCAACATTCGAAGCTCAATTCGGTGCTAAATATCACGAAAAAGATATATTCGAAAACGGAGAAGCTCTTCCTACTGGTGTTACTGTTTCTTATCGTGTAAATTGGATTGGCGGTGATGAAATCGTTGATCTAACAGATGATAATAACTTAGTAGACGAAACAGGTCTTTGGACTCCATCTGCTACTAAAGAAGGTAAAGGTATTTATACTGTTACTCCGGTATTCAGCGAAAATATGACTCTTTCTAATGGTGTTCCTGTTAGCTTTACATTGATAGCTCGCGAAGGTTTATCTACAGATATGATTGCTTTCGAAGAACAAACATTTGTATATACAAACGGAACAGTTGTTCCTGCAATTACTATCGATACTAACGCTCCAAGCGGTGCTACACTTACTTGGGAAGTTGTAACAGAAGATGATTATGTAAATGTAGGTACACTTGAATCAGGTAAGGGTACTATCCCTGCATTTATAGCATATAATAATGGTGTTGAAACTATTACTTCTAAAATCAAAGTTTCTCTTTCTTATGGAGAAGGTGACGAAGATAGCAATTGTGAAGACGCTGTTGTTTATTTCTATATCCAAGTTACTCCTAAAGTATTAAATGCTGACGAATTAATCGCTCAACCAGTTGAAGGTATTGTTCTTTGCGGAATCGAAGATACTTATACATTCAATGTTGCTGCTGATTATCAAGGCGAAACTGCTCCTGAAGAAACTACTTTCACTGTTGAATTTGTATCAGGTGACGATGTAGCTACTTTTGAAGCTGATGGAATCGCAGAAGATGGAGCTCTTACTTGGACTGCAACTACTAAATATGTAGGTAAAGGTACTTATGCTGTAATTCCTACATTGTTAGGTACTCGCGGTGTTCCTGCTTACTTTACTATTGAAGTTCGCGATCTATTAACTTCGGATATGGTTGGAATCTTTGGACAAAACTTGCGTTACAACAATGGAGACAAAGTTCCTTCTATCTCATTAGATACAAACTTACCAGCTGGTGCAGTTGTTTCTTGGAATCTTGTAACTTCTGACGAAGAAGATGCTGTAAATGTTTCTGTAGGTACAACTACTTCTGGAAATAGAACTATTCCTACTTTCGTAGCAACTAATTATGGAACTGAAGCTATCACTGCTGAATATGCATTTACAATTTCTTATGAAGATGGAGAATGTGAAATCGCAGAAGGTACTTTCAGTATCACTGTTGATCCATATGTAATTGAAGATAGAGCTTTGATCGCAAGTTATGTAACTCCACAAGTTATTTGTGATGGAGAAGATTTCGTAGCTGCTGAACTTGAAGCATATCATTATTTCTATGATACAGAAGATGCTCAATTCCGTATTGAATTTGCAGGAGGCGACATGGTTGCTCAAATTCCAAGTGAATTACAATCTGCTTCTTGGACTATCGAAACAACAGGTGTAATTGGTATTGGTACTTATCGCGCAGTTCCTATCTTGAACAATGCTCAAGGTGTTGCTGTAACATTTACTTTAGAAGTACGTGAAGCATTAGCAACTGATATGATCGGTTTACATAATGCTACATTTAACTACCAAAACGGAGAAGCTGTTCCTGCTATCAGCTTGGATGCTCTTCTTCCTCAAGGAGCTATAATTTCTTGGTTGCCAGAAACTGAAATAGATTTAGCTAACGCTAAAGCTATCGGAATGAATGCAACTACAGGTAATGCTCTTGTTCCTTCTTTCGTTGCTAAGAACACTACTGATGAAAATATTACAGCTACATTCATAGTAACAGTTGCTTATGGTACTGATTGTCCGGCTACTGGCAAATTCACTATCACTGTAGCTCCAAGTACTATCGAAGACAATGACTTAGTAATGAATCCTGTTGAAGGACAACAAATTTGTTCAACAAGCGAATTTGGAGCTGTTGAGTTTGAAGCTGTTCGCACAGATGCAGAAACATTTGAAGGTGCAGTTAGCTATGTTGTTTCTTTCGTTGGTGGTACAAATGTTGTTGACTTAACTGCCGGCAATACTGTTACTGCAGAAGAAGACGCAACTTGGACTCCAACAGGAGCTGTTGATAACTTAGGTAAACCAGTAATTGGTAAGGGAACTTATCGTGTTACTCCTACTTGGAATAACGGTCAAGGCGTTCCTGTATTATTCACTCTTGAAGTTGTTCAAGCTCTTGATGCTAAAATGGTTGGTTTGAAAGATCAAACATTAAGCTTCTTGAATGGAGATAGAGTATCGGGTATTTCTTTAGATGCTCAGTTACCTACAGGTGCTACTCTTACTTGGAAATTAGTATCAAATGAAGAAACTTTAGTAAAAGTAGGTACTGCAACAGCAGGTACTGCAACTATTCCTTCTTTTGTTGCTACAAATCTTACAGGTGCTACTGTTACTGCTAAATATGAATATACTATTAGTTATGCTGATGGTGCTTGTGACGCAGCTACAGGAAACTTCTATATTTCTGTAATTCCAAATCAGATTGAAGATACAGCTTTAAATGCAGTTGCATTCTCTCAAACTATTTGTGAAAATGACAACTTTGCTAAAGTTGCAATCCATTCTCTTTATGTATATAATGGCATTGTTAATTTGAATAATGTAACATATCATATTGAATTTGTAAGTGGTGTACAAGTAGTTAGCCCGGCTGCCGGAAATGTTGCTTCTTGGACTCCTGAGAAAAATGGTGCAATTGGTATCGGTACATACCGTGCAACTCCTATCTTAGAGAACAAACGTGGTGTTCCAGCTATCTTCACATTAGAAGTTCTTAAAGCTGCTTCTGCTGATATGGTAGGTATAGATGGTGCTGCATTTAATTATCAAAACGGAGAAACTGTTCACGCTATCAACTTAGATGCTACTCTTCCTGCTGAAACAAAAGTTACTTGGGAAGTAGTTGAAGCTGATAAAGCAAAAGCTGCAGCTATCGGTCTGAATGCAATAGAAGGTAATGCAATTGTTCCTTCATTTGTTGCTATCAATACAACTGATGCTGACATCACAGTTAACTTAAAAGCAACTCTTGCTTCTAAAAAGACAACATGTGATTCTGAAGCAACATTCTCTATCACTGTAGCTCCTAATACTATCGAAGACTACGACTTGGTTATGAACCCAGTTGCAGATCAACGTGTATGTAACGATGCTAACAATGGTTTTGCTAAAGTTGAATTCAAAGCTACTCGTACAGATGCTGAAGCATTTACTGCAGGTACTGTTAACTACGTTGTTTCTTATGTAGGTGGAACTCCAGTTGCTGACTTGACTTCTAACTATAAAGCTAATGCTGTTGCAGGTTTAGTAGCAGAATGGACTCCAACTCAAGCAGTAGATCTTAATGGAACTCCTCTTGCAGGAACAGGTATCTACCGTGTTACTCCTACTTGGAATAATGGTCAAGGTGTTCCTGTATTGTTTACATTAACTACTTATCCTTTATTAGATAACAGTATGCTTGATATTGCCAACATGGTATTCAGCAATGGAGATTATGTTGCACAATACAATTTCAATGCTTCTAACTTACCTGCCGGTGCAACTATTGCATGGGAATATGTAAGTGGTGCAAAAATTGGTACTCCTAATTCTGGTGTAAACCGTATTCCTGCTTTCACTGCAATTAATACTACAAAAGCAGCTGTTACGGCTACTTATAAAGTATGGTTGGAAAATGAAGGTTGTGATACTTCTGCTGATGCAAAAACATTTACTATCACTGTTAATCCTAAAGTATTAGTTGATACAGATCTTCATGTAGTGTCAATTGCTGATCAAATAGTATGTAATACTGCTGCATTTGCTAACATTACATTGAAAGCTGAACATCGTTTCGAAACTGTTGGAAATACAGTTGAATTCGAATTTGTATTAACGGACGGTATTGATGTAATTGGTTTAGGAAATGAAGGTGTTGTTGGTGGAACTGCTAATCCATTTACTTGGAACTTATCGGCTCAAACAGGTCGTGTTGTAGGTACTGGTGTTTATCAAGTTACTCCAATCTATAACAGCAATTCCGGAACTCCTACTACATTTACTCTAACTCGTATCCAAGCTCCTGAAGCTGATCAAATCGCTGACGTAGTATTGTGTAATGGTGAAGGTCTTGATATTACATTCACTAGCAAACATAAAGATACAGAGTTTGATTGGGAAGTTGCTACTGCAGATCAAAATAAACTTACAGGTCTTGCTAAGAGTGGTTCTAATGTTCTTCAAGCAAATAGCTTAACTCACTCTGGTGACAAAGCTGTTACTGTAACTATCAATGTTACTCCTCGCAACGCAAATCAAGAACTTGATTGCGAAGGTGCTGTAATGTCATTCAAGGTTACTGTTAACCCAGTAGTTAAGATGGAATACATCGCTAATATCGCAGTTGCTTCAGGAACTAAAGTTGGTAAAGACGAAGCTCGTAGCATTAAATTTGAAGGAAACGCTACTTCTTACAAATGGACAAGCAGCAACCCTGCTATCTATGAAGGATTAGAAGCTAATTCTCAAGGTACTGTAGAAGCTGACGAAAATGGAGTTGCTTATCTTCCTACTTTCATCGCTGCTAACTATACAAAAGATATTATTACTAGCAAAGTAACTGTAACTCCTTCTTACGAAGGTTGTGAAGGCGAACCGGTAGAATTTTATATCTTAGTTGGTGATATCAACGGAGAAGGTATTGTTCTTGAATATATGGCAGATCAAGAAGCTTGTCACGGAGACGTTGTTGCTCCTATCAGCTTTAACTTGCCATTGTCAAGCTATTATTTCGTTACTTGGACAAGTGATGTAAACATTGGATTGGCAGACGGAACTCTTGAGGCAAAATCTAAAAATCTTCCTCAGTTTACTGCTGTAGCTCAAGAAAACGGAACTAAATTAACTGTTTCAACTATCACTGTAACTCCTCATGTATATTACAATGGAGTTAAATATGACGGACAACCAATGAGCTTCAAGTTCACTGTATATCCTGCATTTGAAGTTGAAAATGACAATACTGTAGAAGTTGTAACAATTGAAATTTCGGCTTGTCCTGATGCTGAGATTGCTGCAATAGAATTGACTGTTGATCCAATGGAAGCAGTTACTTATCAATGGTACAAAAACCAAACAATCATTCCTTCTGAAACTAAGAATGTTTACAAACGTACTAATGTTTCTTTAGTTGATGCTGGTGACTACTATTGTGTAATGACAGCTCGTTGTGGTAGCGCTCGCTCTAAAATCTTCAGAGTAATTGTTACTGAAATGAATAATGACGTTATTGTTGAACAATTGTGGAATGACGTACTTCAAGTTAATTGTATCTTGAACGAAAACGGCGGATTCACTTATACTAAATATAGCTGGTATTATTGTGAAAACGGAGTTAAAGCGGGTGCAGTTTCTTATGCTGATGGTTCTTCTTGGATCAGAATCAATGCTTCTGATTTGAACAAAGAATTTATCGTAGAAGCTACAGATTTGACAGGTACTGTTCATACTTCTTGTCCGGTTTCTTTGATCGCTGGTGCAAACAAAGTAACTATCTCGGCTTTCCCAAGTCCAGTTGAACAAGGAGGAGAAGTAACAGCTGTTGTAACGGGTGTAAACGAAGGAACTATCCAAGTTGTTAACAGTACTGGTAATGTTGTGAATTCTATTCCTGCTACAGAATCTGAAACTGTTGTGAGAATGCCTTACGCTTCCGGAGTTTATGTATTAAGAGTAATTCCGGCTGAAGGATCAACTGCTGAGGTTAAAGTCATTGTAAAATAATATTGAACTGATTGGCTCGGCAGGTTCGCCTGCCGGCCGATTAATCAAATAATAAAAATTATAATATATGAAAAAAATAATTGCAATATTAACAATCGGACTTTTGACCGTTTCAACCTTTGCTCAAAACGAACAAAGAAAACACGAATTCTCTATTTGGGCAGGCGGCGGCATATCGTCCTTGGATTATGATCTTCCTAATGGTTTCGACCACGAAAAAGGTCTTGGCGGTTTTGCCGGTATCGGATATAATTACTTCTTCCATTACAATTGGAGTGTAGGTGTTGGTGCTGAATTTTCTTTGCTTCAATCGAAAGCTAAATTTAATTCAAACGAATATAGCTATACTACAACAATGGATGCTAGACCAGGTGGTGGTGTAGAAACATTTGATATGCGTTTTAGCGGTAACATGGAAGAAACTCAAAAAGGTTATTATGTAAATGTGCCTATTAAGTTACAATTCCAAACAGACGTTTACAAACGTAACAAACTTTATGCTGCTGTTGGTGCTAAAATAGGATTCCCGGTAATGGATGCAAATGCAGACTACTCAGGAAGCTATTCAGTAAAAGGATGGCAAGTACGTAATGGAGGTCATGTAACTGAAGACCCATTTGTTGATATGCCTGATCGTGGATTTACAAGCGGAAGCATGAGCGCAGATAAAGATTTTTCTTTGGCTGACTTAAATATCATCGGAACTGTTGAACTTGGTATGAAATGGCCGGTTAAATCAGGTAAAAATGCTTGGTATACTGGTTTGTATTTTGACTATGGTTTCTCAGATGTTCGTCCTGATGCTCCAAAAAGTGGACGTCCGGGATATGTTAACGGAGACGGAACATTCAACAGCATTGTAGAATCTAATTGGGTTGATAAAGTAAATACTATTTCATTTGGTGCAAAAGTTGCATTTGCTTTCGGCTTCGGCGGAAAACATGTGAAAGCTTTACCGGTTGAAAAACCATTCGAAGGAGTTACTCCGGAACAAATGAATGAGATAGTTAACAGAAACACAGGTATCATCGTAGACGCTATGGATAGAAACTTTGACGAACTTTACAAACATCTTGAAAAAGAATGTCCTGAGTTGTTCGAACCAGTGCCTATAGACGAATTAGAATCTATCGTTCAGTTTGATTTCGACAAAGATAATGTTAAGAATGTTTATTTCCCTGATATCGATCGTAAGATTGCTATCATGAAGAAATATCCAGAAGTAAAGATAACATTGGTTGGACATACAGACAACAGAGGAACAGACCAATACAACTATAACTTAGGTCAAGAACGTGCACAAGCCGTTAAAGACTATATGGTTGCTAAAGGTATTTCTGCTGATCGTTTGTTTGTTGAATCACAAGGCAAAGCTCAACCGATCGTTCCTAATACAACGGACGAAAACCGTTACAAGAACCGTCGTGTAGAGTTTATTATGAAACAATAATTTTATTTGAAAAAGGTTTGGAAGAGAGGTGTCCGTTTATGCGGATACCTCTCTTTTTTGTTCTTGAAAAAAAGATAAAATTACTTGAGGTATTTTCTGTACAGAAAAATGCAAAAAGATACTATAACATGAATCAAGTTGTAGTATCTTTTTTTTATTCTTCCAGCTAATGTTATAGAAGATTCGTTGATGTTTCTCAATATTCCCTTGTTAGTGTCGAAAATATATTTAAATTTGTTTTCTTGAAATCATAAAAATACGATAATCTTAATCTTTCGCAGAAATTGGATACTTTTGAAAAGTAGATTGTTGAAAAATATAATCCAAAACCGCTTAAATCTAATCTTAGATAGTGATTAATTCCATAAGTAAAGCTGTTTTGACAGCCTCTGCACTATTCGCAACTTTTAATTTTCGTATCAAGTTTTGTCTATGTCTGGAAACGGTATAAGGAGAAATATATAGTTCTGATGCAATCTCTTTACTTCCTTTTCCTAAGGCGATCTCTCTAAGGATTTCTAACTCTCGATCACTTAAGATCATTTTGTCATAGTGAAGATATTTGGCAACTGGTAATATCTCACCATTTTCGTTATTAATTATTTTACCTTCAATCCCTTTTCGTTGATTTTGTTCTACACAAGGCGAATAAATACAGAGTGCTAACCAGATGATACCATTTGACAAACTTGTAAGAAAATATGTCCGATGGGTAATATATTTATAAATTCCTTCAAGATTATTGGTTCTGATATAGCAGTAAGTGTTGTATTTGTGCCTGTCTTCGAGTGGTAGAGTTTTTAAGAAATGAAAATAGCGTAGTTCTAATACATGTCTTTCTAATAAATCATCAGGGTGAATTTTATTAAATATATTATCCTCAAAAGCGGAGTCTATATAGGTGCTTTCTGATTTTAATCCAAAAACGGAGCCAAATGCTCCTGCAAAGATATGACTGTAATTGTCCTGATAATTTGTGAGCACTGCTACACTCTGCTCAACTTTTACATAGGATTGTACTATTTGTTTATAGTGCTCAATGATAGTTTTTTTACGCAATGGGTCGATAGAGACCTGTTCCGTCAAAAGATCATTAATCTCTTCTATAATTGATTTTGCAGTCATACTACAATTAATTGGTTAATTTTGAGTATTGCATCAGATATAAGGTACATCTATCTTTGCACTACAAAGTTACCAATAATATCAATGTAATAAAATTGTTTGAAATGGAAAAAAAAGTTTTTTTAATTTTTATGATTATGTCAGGAATGCTTTTCAGTAATTGTACGGATAAAGATACTTCAAAGCAAATAGGAGTAGAAAGTCACTTGTCTAAATCTTCTATCAAAATCGAAGGTAAAGTAAGTGGAACCGAATGTGACATCACTATCGGAAATGTCCACTTTACAAAATCAGTAAATAATGCACATTCTAAAATCTCCATTGAGAATAATAACAGAGTCATATTTACAACAGGAGCGAAAACAGATTATTTTAGTGATCCTAACGGGAAACTGTCAAATAATACTGCTCCTATTTTGCTGACTGTGGTAGATAATACCAAGCCTTTTACTTTTACGGCTAAAGTAACACCCGATTTTTCTGCCAATGAATTTTATGATGCAGGTGTATTATATATTTACTCCAATGATAGCTTCTTCCAGAAGTTATGCTACGAACAAGATGAGAGAGAAAAGCACCGTGTTGTTACCGTACGAACCGTAGGTTCATCGGATGACAGCAACCACGACATCATCGAACAAGAATACGTATATATGAAATATTCTTCTGATGGTAAAACGATTGCTTCTTATTACTCTCTTGATAATAAAACTTGGCAAATGGTACGATTGTATGAAAACAACTATCCAGATAAAATATGGTTAGGTATCAGTACTCAATGTCCGTTAGGAAAAGGAAGTAAAAGCATTTTCGAAGATCTTTCATTGGAAATGAAAAGTGTTTCAGACTTCAGGATGGGTATCTAAGCAAAGTTTATATTACTTACTAAAGTTTCTATTAAATGGTAGTGTTAGTTTTTAAGTAACTTTCTAATATAAAGTACATCGGTAAAAGTATTATTGAAAAGAGGCTCACCAAAAATTGAAGTGCACCCTAAAAGCTAGATACAAAACTTTTGAGGTGCTTTTTTTATGAAACATTCCTTTGGAAAAAAAACTATTAATAGTCTCTGACGTACCTAATTATCCCGGTCAAACATAGTACTATAGAGAGAATGATATTAGAATGGGTTCGTAAATATGATCTTTATGGAGAACTAGGTCTTCATAAGCAGAATGGCAAATAAAAACACACTAAACATAATGAAATCAATATTCCTTATATGTCTAATTGTGAATTATGGTATTCTGTTTTCTTGCAAATCGCAATCGCTTAATTATCGGGAATTAACTGAAGAGCAAAAAGCACACAGAGAAATTCAGGAATATATTAATATGTTTGTTAACTTACAAAATGACACGATAAAAATAGGAGATGAGATTGTAATGGAAATTTGCTTATGCAGATTTAAGCAAATTTCCTGCATTTATAATTAATGGTATGGGAATTGAAATGTTCTTAGAAAATAACTAATGTCAATATTGTACTGTTTTTTACAGATTATTTGTACTTTTGAAAGATGAAAAAGATAATTCTATTAGTCTGGATATTTTCTATGAGTTTTTGCTTATTTTCGCAAGATATTACCATAGCATTGTTTCAGAGTAGTATAAAGTTGCAAAATGATTCACTTTTTCTAAAATATAGAGTCCAAAATCATAGTGACACTTCATATGTCTTATATAACGTAAATTCTATAGAGATAGAATATGGCTTATCCCAAGACGATGATGAAAACAAAGATTTTCATAGTTGGTGGGCAGGACTCGGTGCTTTGATAAAAGATAAAAATAACAAAATTCAAGATTCTATGAGTTGGACTATGGGTGGGTTTCGCCCGCCTCCTCCCTTCGGAGAAGATATTCCTATTCCTGTCTTTATTCATAAATATATTATTTTAAAACCTTATGAACATAAAGATATTAATGATGTAATACTTATTAGTGATAGTACTCAATTTTCTTCTTTTAAATATTATTTAAGAGAAGAGAGATATAAACTTCAATTGACATATTTTGCATCAAAACATTATAAAAGTGAACATCGAAAAAAGCAGAAAAGAAACCGAGAGTTACAAGGTGTTGCCATGTTTCAAGGATTGGCTGTTTCTAATATCTGTTATTTTGATTATCCTTCTTTTGATTCCTCTTTATTGATAAAACGTCCGGGAAAATTAGACTCGTCTTTAAGAGACCTAATGAATATTCGCCGAGAATTGCGATCTCTAAAAGAGTGATGATAGAACATCTTGATAAAAAGATAAGGAAACTTTCATTTCTCTAAATTATTTGTACCTTTATGGGTATGAAGAAACAAAAGATTTATATATGAACAAATTGGAGGAATTTATTTATACTGGCACATCTTATGGACTTAAACAAGAATATCGAAAACCTAATCTTGAATTGTCGCCTTCAATATCACAACCTGATTATAGAGTTTCTCCATATAAACCATTCTCTGATTGGACTGAAAAACTTTAATGACTTATGGAAACAAAATACGAATGGAAGACCTTTAAAGATTATACCTGGAAAGAACGCATACTTGGTATTTGTGGACCCCTCTTGGCATTATTGCTGATGTCTAGTGGAATTATATATAATCTACTTGAAAGGGATAAAAGAGAAAAAAAAATTCAAGAAGAGGGCGTGTTGATAGAATGTGTAATTGAGTACTATTATTATGCGATGCTGGGAAGAATAGGAAAATCTCCTAGTTATGGCTATATTGCAATAGGATTTTATGAAGTGGATAATAAAAAATATCGAATGGCTATAGACCAGAGAAATAAATATCAAAAACCACTTCGGGAAGGAACTGTTGTTCAAATAAAATATCTTCCCGAAGACCCGAAACAATGGTTATTAGCGAATCGAGAAGAGATGAAAGAATATTTAGACTGATAACTATGTATAAATCATTTAATAAAAAACAGAAGATACAGGTTTGGGTAGTTCTAACAATTATACTTGTTGCTTTTTTTTCATTGTTAGGTTATATTCTACTCCGAAATAGTCATCTTGAAAAAAAGATAGAAGAGATAGGGATAATCACAGATGCTTTTGTTATCCGTTATGAGGAGGTTGATATTGGTGGTTATAGATCTGAACCTTGTATCATACATCTTGGCGAATGTTCTTATCAAGTAAATAATGAAACATACAGGCTCGGGTTTTATCAAGAATCCAAAAATCCACCAAATGTTCCTTTGGGTAAATCTTTTCAAATAAAATATCTTCCAGAAGAGCCTTGGAAATGGGTTTGGGTAGATAAAAAAGAGGTAAAAAAATATTTTAATTGGTAAAGCAGCATTAACTAAAGTAGATTGAGGATTCACCGAAACATCTCCTGAATACGAATGTTCTAATATAGAAATAAAAACTGATTTTCCGAGAACAGCCTGTGTAATACAAACTGGTTTATCTCTTGAATATATGTTGAAATCGTGGAAATTTGCATTTTTAGTAACAGCAAACGACAGTGGAAGGGAAATTTTGAATTATTCTATAAAGATATGGATACATATTTTAGTAGTAGCGGGAATTATGTTACATGCCAATTTCGGATAGGATATGCAATAGGTAATTTTTGAATCGATTGAAATTATGAAAATAAAAACTATTGTGATGTTTTTTTTCTGCTTCTTATTATTTTCAATAGCTGTTGTGAGTTTTCCATTCGCTGGGACTAATTCCTGTTCCTTTTTTGAAATAACGACTGAAGTATGAAGGATCTTCAAATCCTAATTGGTAGGCTACTTCGCTGATAGAAAGTTCGGAGTTGGTTAAATATTCCCGAGCAAGTTCTAAACGAATTTCGTTTAATAGTTGAATAGCTGTTTTCCCGGTAACCGTTTTTACTACTTTGTTTAAGTGATTAGGACTAATCCGAAGTTGTTCGGCATAGTATGTAATGGAATGTTCTTTTGTAATATTCTGACTTAAAAGCTCTCCATACTGTTTAACGATAAAGAATGATTGTGCAGGATAGAAGTCGAGGTGACTTTTTTGCATCATTCGCTTTATTTCGTAAATGCTTGCCGATAGATAAATATAAATCAAGAATAAATCAATTTCTCCCCTTTTATTGAATAGTTGAGTAATAAACGTTAGATTGTTTGATAGCCGATGATAAGTTTCCTTATTTAGCCTTAAAGGATACTGAAATAGGAAGCTGCTAATCAGATCAATCTCGGTTGATAAATGTTCGTTTCCTGCCATCGAGCTTAAAAAAGAGGATGGAAAGCAACAATACCAGCCTTCGGCATCGGAAGATTTTTCTTTTATGTAGGAAGGTTGTTTAGAAACAGATAGATGTACGTCTTGCGAATTGATTCGAATGGTGTTGAAATTGCAGTCGCTGACAATATACCCCGACTTGATTAATATTAATTCAATATAAGAAATGGAATTATCTTCGTTTTGTTTTTTTTGCGTTAAGGGGAAAAGGAAATTTCTCTTTTCTTCCTTGCAGAGCGAGATTGTGTTTATATAAAAGTTATTCGCAAACATCAATAAATAATTCATATAATGGAGTGAGTAAGGCAAATTCTTGCTCCATGTATTGAATGAATTCATTAGAAAATAAGATGTCTTTTATTGGAAGTCCTTTTAGCAAAAAAATCTCTTTCCGTTGAATCCAAGTCTGAAAATATTCGGGAAGATCGTTTTCTATTTTCCGTTTGTAAGTATCTCCTCTTAGTTCGAATTGGTGTTTTGTTTCTAAATCTTTTGTTATCTCTTTGAATGTATCAGGAGAATAGATTATTTGATCGCGAAATCGATCCATGATTTTCTTTTTTGGCATCCATATCCCCATACAATAATTGACTCCTTCGGCTCCGATCTCTAAATAATAACCGGGGAAAGCTTCCTTGTTGTCAAGTTTATTTGTTGGACGTTGAAAGGAAATCCACATATGACTTTTGTAGGGCGTTTTGTTTGGAGAGAAACGTATGTCTCGATAAATGCGAGAAAGCATTTTGATAGGGCGAAAGTCTATCTGCGGATCTATTTCGTACATGGCAGGAGTTAATGCAACCGCTAACGATTTTAGCGGTTGCATTATGTGCTCTTGATAGATGTCTTTATGGCTGTCGAACCAAAGCTTATTGTTGTTCTCCGAAAGTTCTTTGAAGAACTCAAAGGTTTGTGGAGTGAAGCCCTTAAAGGAATCTATATTCATATGCCTAAAGATTTCTTTATTTCTATGATTTTTTTATCGGCAATTACTTCTGCTTCGGCTATTTCTTCGCGAGAATTAGCTGTGCCTTGAACTTCGATGTAAAATTTGATTTTAGGTTCTGTTCCGGAAGGTCTGATAGATACTTTTATTCCTCCTCCGGCAAAATATTGTAATACGTTGGAAGTGGTTGGCATATCAAGTGTTACTTCTTCGCTTTCGGCAATGTCTTTTCCGGTAAGTTTAGCAAAGTCTTTAATAAAGAATACTTTCGATCCGGCTAATTCTTGTTGTGGATTTTCTCTAAAATCTTTCATCATAGCTTCGATCTCTTCTGCTCCCGACTTTCCTTCTTTCACAACCGAAATACCCACTTCTTTAGAATATCCGTATTCAACATAGATGTCTTGAAGCATTTGATAAACCGATTTTCCTTTATCCGCACACCAAGCAGCAATTTCGGCTAAGAGCATACAAGCAGATACCGAGTCTTTGTCGCGAACAAAATCTTCGGCTAAGAAACCATAACTTTCTTCTCCTCCTCCGATATAAGTCCGTTTGCCTTCATTTTGGCGCATAACATCTGCAATCCATTTGAATCCGGTATAGCAGTCGTACATCTTTACTCCATTTTTCTTGGCAATATTTTTGATTAATTCGGTGGAAACAATGGTCTTGACAATGTACTCCGAGCCTTTCAGTTTGTCTAATTCTTTCCAACGGGTAATTAAGTAGTAGATAAATATCAAAAGAGTTTGATTGCCATTGAGAAGAACAAACTCTCCGTTTTCGTTTCTTACGGCAGCTCCAATACGATCGGCGTCGGGATCGGAAGCCATAACTAAGTCGGCTCCTGTTTCGATTGCTCTTTCAACAGCCATCTTTAGTGCTGCTGCTTCTTCCGGATTAGGAGATTTGACTGTTGGGAAATCTCCGCTGATAATATCTTGTTCCGGGACATGAATAATATTTTTAAATCCTAAAGCAACCAAAGCTTGAGGAATAATTGTTCCTCCTGTTCCGTGAATAGGTGTATAAACAATCTTAATGTCTTTGTGCCGGGTTATCGAATCCGGAGATAGAGAAATAGTCAATAAGTCTTTGATGTATTCTTTGTCTATCTCTTCGGTTAGCAACTCGATTAAATTTTTGTTGCCTTTGAAATTGATTTCGTCAACTGATTTAATCTTGTTTACTTCGGCAATAATATTTCTATCGTGTGGTGCGATAACTTGAGCGCCATCGTTCCAGTATGCCTTATAGCCGTTGTATTCTTTTGGATTGTGAGACGCAGTTATACAGATACCACTTTGACAACCTAACTTTCGGATAGCATAACTAATTTCCGGAGTAGGGCGTAAGTCAGGGAATAGATAAACTTTAATTCCATTTGCAGAAAATATATCAGCTGATTTCTCTGCAAAGAGTCGGCTGTTGTT
>JAJDGO010000028.1 GCA_030265685.1 Bacteroidales bacterium OttesenSCG-928-M11 | reverse complement strand
AGCTCTGATGCTACTTTGAAATCATTAAAAGTAGGAGATGAAGAAATATTAGTTGCGAATAAATTTGCTTATGATTTTGAATTGCCGGAAGGAACTACAACTCTTCCTACAATTACTTACGAAAAGAACCATGAAAAAGCAACTATCGGAACAGTTACTTTACCTACTATTGCAGGAATAGAAGACGAATCAAACAATAAAGCGATCATTCCGGTAACTGCAGAAAATGGTACAGAAAAAGAATATACTATTACATTTACTATTACTGTTGAACTAGAACCTTTAGAAAGTCTTTTCGAAACATTTGTTGGCTTTACAGAAGGAGGTTCTAATCCAACAAATAATGCATCTCCAAGTTCTAAAGATACTTCTGCGGCTTTAGATACTTGTACAATTAATCCGGGTTGGACTGGAGAGAAAATATATCAAGCAGGAGGTATGGCTAAGATGGGAGGATCGAGTGCACTTGGTTGGATACAAACTCCAGCTATTGATCTTTCCGGAAACGAAGGGAAATTTACTCTCTCTTTTGATGCTATGGCATGGAAAGGAGATTCAACTACTTTGAAAGTATATCTCAATGATGTATTAGTACATACTGCAAAAAATTTAGGAAATACAGATGCTTATGAAATGTCTTCGTATTCTGTAGTTCTTACAGGCGGAACAGCTTCTTCTAAGATTAAATTTGAAGGAGCACAAGCAAGTAAAGGACGCTTCTTCTTAGACAATGTTAAAGTTACTTCAGGAACTGTAGTTGAGCCAATTCCAGTAATTAATATTACACCTACTTATATATCTTTCAGCACAGTTGAACTAAATGCACCGGAAAGTAAAACTGCTACGGTTACAGGTGTTGATCTTAAAGAAAAAATCACTTACGAAATAACCGGAGACGGAAAAGATGCTTTCAAAGTAGAAACCACAGATTGGAATGATTTAACAGGAGGTGGATTCGTTATCACGTTTACTCCGACAGAAGCAAAGTATTATTCTGCAGCCATCGAAGTAAAATCTGACGGAGCTACAGACAATGCTATTTATCTTGAAGGAACCGGAGTTGCTCCAATAGTAGATGATGAAAGTGTTATTGTTCGCTTCAACGGATATACACAAGGAAATCCTCCGACTGATGGAATCTTCTTGGCAAAAGGTGGTAATGATGCCAATAAAGGTATTGCTACTTTAACTCGAGAAGCTGCCGGATTTACCTATGCAGTAAATCAAGATGGAGTTGCGGCTTCTCAAGGATGGGACGGCGCTGATGAAGTTGAAAAATATTGGATTGCAACATTCTCATCTATAGGAGTTAATAACTTAAAATTAACTTCTAAGCAAAGAGGTTCTAATACAAGTCCGAAAGACTTTAAGATTCAGTATAAAGTTGGAACAGCAGAAACTTGGACAGACTTGAAAGATGGAGTTGTTGAAGTTGCTAATGACGAATACATAGTAGGTAAGATTGAAAATTTAGACTTGCCGGAAGCATTAAGTAATCAAGCATCTGTGAGCCTTCGTTGGTTGTGTACGTCTACTACCCGTATTTCCGGAGATGATGCAGTTCCTACCGGTGGAGTAAACCGCTTGGATGTAGTCATTACTCAAGGAGATGCTCCGATATTAAGCGATAACAATAACTTGAAATCCCTATCTGTTAGCAAAGGAACTTTAGAACCTGCATTCGATCCGGCAGTACTTACTTATTCTGTAGTACTTTCTGCCGACGAAACAGAAATTCCTTCTGTTACTTATGAATTAGAAGACGAAACTGCAACTGCTGTTTTAACAGAAGCAACTACTCTTCCGGGAAAAACAACTATTGTTGTGACCTCAGAAAGCGGATTAAAGAAAACTTATGCTGTTGCATTCCGCAATGCTACTCCTGCAGGAGTTTGGATGGAGACTTTCGAAACAGGATTAACTAAGAATAGTTATGCCATTGGAGACTTCCAAGGTACAGCTTGTTTGTGGGAAGTGTTCGGAGTTATCAATAAAGATGACAACGACAAAGTTAACGGAACGCAAGCTGTTCGCTTAAGAGACCCAAATAATGCTAATGCTACTCCACATTATCTTATGATGAAAGAAGACAAAGCCAATGGAGCTGGAACAATTACCCTATATCATGGTATGTATGGAACTCACGAAAATGGAGCTTATACTTTAGAAGTGTCTAACGATGGAGGAAAAACGTGGGCAAAATCTTTCGAAGTTGAAGAAATTCCGGCTGCTTTAACTGAAACATCTTTCGAAGTAAACATGAAAGGTAATATTCGTATCAAGATTACAAAAGCAACTCCACAAATAGCTACTTGTACAATCAATATTGATGATATTACTATTTCAGACTACGACGGATCCAATATCAATGATATAGATAACAATGCAATTCGAGTTTATGCTTCCGACGATATGGTTTATGTAAACAACGTAGAAGCAGGCGCTCAAATCAGTATTTATGATATTACAGGTAAATTAGTAGTTAGAACTACCGACACAACTATTCCTGTTTCGTCGAAAGGTATTTACATTGTAAAAGTAAATGCAAAAGCATATAAGATTGTAAATAAATAAAAAACGATTAACATAGTAAAAGAAGGTATCCCGAAAGGGATGCCTTCTTTTTGACTATTGACAAAGGAGTCAATGTTATTCACCCACTTCAGATTTATACGTTTATAGAATGAAATATTATTTACTGTTTTTCTCCTTATTCCTTTGTGGAATAACCACCATTCAAGCACAAATCCCGGACGGATACTACGATAGTGCATACGGCAAAAAGAAAGATGAACTAAAAACAGCAATGAAAGAGATTATTGCTGATCATACTGTCCGTACTTATAATGATCTTTGGACAGATTTCAAAAAAACAGATACAAAAGGTAACGATCTTGTTTGGGATATGTACTCCGATGGTAACAAAACCGGCTATCTTTATTATTTCGGAAGCGATCAATGTGGAAACTACAAAATAGAAGGAGATTGTTATAACCGCGAACATAGTTTTCCTAAAAGTTGGTTCAGCGAAGCATCGCCTATGTACACAGACCTTTTTCATCTTTATCCGACCGATGGCTATGTAAACGGAAGAAGAAGCAATCATCCTTTCGGAGAAGTAGGAAGTGCCAGCTGGACTTCTTCTAATGGTAGTAAAGTCGGAACTTCAAACTTTCCGGGTTATAAGGGTACTGTGTTCGAACCAATCAGTATTTATAAAGGAGACTTTGCCCGAACTTATTTTTATATGGCAACTTGTTACGAAGATAAAATAACTAATTGGAACAGTGACATGTTGGCTGGAAATAAATACCCGGCATATACCGAATGGGCAAAAAATCTTTTGCTTAAATGGAGTAGGGGAGATCAAGTAAGTCAAAAAGAAATCGACCGGAATAATGCTGTTTATAAGATACAAGGTAATAGAAATCCGTATATAGACTTCCCGCAGTTGGCAGAATATGTTTGGGGCGACTCGATTGATTATGTATTTGATCCGCGAAAAACGATTATTCCCGAACCGAATCCTGATTTAATTGTCGATTTTAGCGGCCCTTGGAATTTAATGCCCAAAGGATTCGAATCGAATAGTACGGATTATAGTACCGATTACTCTGAGTTAAGACTCAATGAAACCGGAAAATATTTAATTGTTGCTTTCAATGAAGTGCCGGATAAACTATCTTTCGACATGAAAGCTTATAATGAATGGGGGGATAACGAAAATTATGTTTGTGTGTTCGAGTCGGCAACCAATAAGTTCGACGAACAGTTCATCGAATTCGGCAATAAATTTTTAACAACAACCGAAACAATTAATTCAGGACCTATCCAGTTGTCGGAATCTTCCCGGTATATCAAAATCCTTTACGAAAAAGAAGCGGAAGATGTATCCATAACGAACATAAAAATATCAAGGAAAAAATATAACGGTTGGGACGAAATAAATCAGAATCCGCCGATTATTTATACTGCCAATAACACACTTTTTGCCGCTAATAATTTAGAAGGCAATAGAATTAGAATCTATAGTCTGACAGGACGTTTACTTTCCGACTCGATTTCTAATAGCGATGCCCTGTCTATTGCTTTAGGAAACGACAAGTTATACATCGTTGTCATATCAGACAAACAAGGAAACACCTATACTTATAAAATAATTAATCATTAATCGAATGGTACGGCAAAAGATTATCCTTTTAATCCTTTTCTTATTCTCGCTTTCTTCCTCTTTTGGTCAACAAATACCGGAAGGCTATTACAACAATATAGACGGGAAACAGAATCGGGAAATCAAAACACAATTACATAAAATCCTAAAAGTACATACAAGACTCAAATATAATGATCTTTGGTTCTATTTTCGTACTACCGACGTGAAAGATAACGGTACGGTTTGGGATATGTATTCAAATACGGTTCGCAACTTTAACCCGAATGGCGGAAATTCATCAACTTCCGGGATGCACAAAGAACACTCTTTGCCTAAAAGTTGGTGGGGAACTTCATCAGAAGTTGAGTCGTTCGATGCCTATACAGACTTGAACCATCTATATCCTTCCGATGGAGATGCCAATACTGCAAAAAGTAATTATATGTTGGGAGAAATAAATTCAACTACTTTCAACAATGGAGTATCGAAAGTAGGACGTAATGCTTATTCTTATCCGGGATCTTCTACCGCCAATGCTTTTGAACCTGCGGACGAATACAAAGGAGACTTTGCCCGTACATACTTCTATATGATTACTTGTTACGAAGACTATGCCCAACAATGGAGGAGCGACGGACTAAATATGCTTAATCAAGAAGTATATCCCGTTCTGAAAGACTGGGCAAAAGACATGCTTTTGAAATGGCATCGCAACGATCCGGTCAGCGCAAAAGAGATTATTCGCAACGAAGAGGTATATTTGTACCAAAGTAATAGAAATCCTTTTATCGACTTTCCGCAATTGGTAGAATATATTTGGGGCGACTCGACTAATTATGTATTCTCTTTGCCGGAAGACTTAAAGTCGGGCGATCCGGTATTGATTACTCCGCCTAACTTAACTGAGGTTTATTTCGGAGATATTCACAAAAACTCGGAAGTAGCGCAAACTGTTACTTTCAAAGGATCTTCCTTAACCGGCAATTTATCCGTTATGCTTTGGGGACCCGACCAAAAGTATTTTTCTATCCCTACCAAAACTATCCCGTCTGCATTGGCTAATGGGGCAGGGTACGAGTTTTCTATCACCTATAATCCAACAGAATACGGCGAACATTCGGCTTCTATTATCATCAGCGATGGAGGACTTGCCGGAAGTATACAAGTCTTTTTAAGAGGTATATGCTCGGAAGGATCTCCGATTATACCCATAGGATCAAACGATCCGGATATATATACCGATGGAAAAGAAATCGTTTTCCGAACCTACGAAGCCAATACGGAAGTCAATATTTACAACTCGCTTGGACGATGTGTATATTCCGGACAAGGAACAGCCGATTGGCAACGATTCTCTACCTCAAAACCGGGAGTATATCTCGTCTCTTTGAACGACAAATGCTGTAAGGTGGTAACCATAAAAGACTAAGGAGTCTAACTACACGTTTATCCTGTTTATTTGATATTCGAACTTCCTTCAAGTTATAGTAGAACTTTGACCAAGTTTTACTATAACTTGAATCATTTTCTGTACAGAAAAGTTTAAAAAGATATTATAAGTTGAGAAAGGAATAAACTTAATCGGATTGAGTAAGCAAATGTCTTAGATCGAGTTTTCGCACCACTCACATTCTTCTCCTTGATATTCGATCTCGATAGTAGCATGTTGGATGCCCATTTCTTTGAGAATTGCATGAGCTTGAGAGCGTTTCTTTTGTTGGTTTTCCAAACTTTGTTTGTCTTTTAATACCAAATGAACGGTCAAAACATTGTATTCGCTATCGAGAGTCCAAATGTGCAGGTCGTGTATATCCGTAACATCGGGGATATGAAGTAAACTTTCTTTGATTTTTTCTTCGTCTATTTCGTCCGGTTTCCTTTGTAAAATGACATGAAAGATTGTTTTTAAGTTCCGGTAAACATTATATAAAATATAACAAGCAATAGCTACCGACAATATCGGGTCTAAAACAGGAACATCTACAAATATCATAACAATACTTCCTATCAAAACTGCTACCCATCCTAAAACATCTTCCATTAAGTGTAAGGAAACAACGCGTTCGTTTACACTATCTCCTTTCCGTAAACGAAGTATGGCAAATCCGTTTACTACTACTCCCAATATGGCAAGTAAAAACATTCCTTGTGCATTTGTATCGGCAGGTTCGATAATTCGCTTGATACTTTCATAAAGAACAAATCCGGATCCGGCAACTAATATGATAGAATTGATAATTGCGCTAAGAAGAGAGAAGCGTTTATAGCCATAAGTGTACCGGTTGTTGGGCTTTTGTTCCGATTTTTTTTGGAAAATCCAGGCAAGTCCTAAAGCAATGCTATCGCCAAAGTCGTGTAAAGAATCGGATAAGATAGCGATACTATTTGTTAATATACCACCAATCAACTCGACAATACAAAATCCTAAGTTCAAGAAAAAGGCTAAAGCGATATTTTTTGTTCCGTGATTGTGATGATTGTGCGAATGATTGTGTCCCATTATTTTATGAATAAACTAAAGTTTACTGCTCCGTAGATTCGTTTCTGGGAGAAAAGAGGAAGAGTAGAAAAATCATATTCTTTCGGATGTTCCATAACAAACAAACCTCCTTCTTTTAGTAGATCATGTTTGATTACTAATTCGGGGATTTCATTCAGATTCTTCAAAGCAAAAGGAGGATCGGCAAAAATAAAGTCGAATTGTCTGCTGCAAGTAGTGAGGAATCGGAATACATCGGTCTTCATTGTTATCAGATTATCAGCCCGAAGTTCTGCTTTTACTTTCTTGATAAAAGCATGATGGCTAAACTCTTTTTCTATCGAAACCACTTCTTTGCAACCTCTCGATAGTAATTCGAAAGAAATACTTCCCGTTCCGGAAAAAAGATCCAATGCTTCGGTCTCTTCCAAATCCATAATGTTCCCAACTACATTGAAAAGATTTTCTTTTGCAAAGTCGGTCGTTGGTCTTGCTTTGAACGATCGGGGAACGTCGAAGCGTCTGCTTTTGTATTTTCCGCTTATAATTCGCATAAAGATAAACAAGCTTGCTCGAAAGGAACGCTTCGTGTTTCAATTCCTTCGAAATGTGCTTCGGGAGTAATATTGATTGGTATAAGGTTGTGAATATATTCTTTCAAAACATCGATTAATTTGTTTCGATGTCCGTTATCTCCCGCGATATATATAAAATCTTTTAACTGATCAAACTTCATCTGTTTCCAAGTATAGAGAATATAATACTCCATGTCTTTTGTATCGTTGCAGTCGAAATGAGTTGTCGAAAGCAAACTATCACGAGAAAAGCAAATGACATCGACTCCTGTTTTGTCGAGATTAACAATCATCCGTCCGGCATTGACCAACTGGATGCGGCTTTTGAAGTAAGTAATCAGCGGAGCTGTATAATGAATATATTTTGCACTAATAAATGTTCGGAACATAAACTCATAAGCTTCTTCTTCTATCCCATGAACTATGGTAAACCCAAGCTGTGATAATGGCTCGGACAAAAGAGTTTGTTCTGTTTTAGGAGAAAGAAATTCCATGTAATTACTTTTATCCTTGTCGTTAAATAAAATAGAGGGAATAAAAGTAAAGGAAGAGTTATAATTTAATATGAAAATTTTCCGGAAAGGAAGGCTTAAAAATTCATTGTCGAAATACATTTCCCGAAAATTCTGAAAAGAAGATAGCTGCTTATCTCCTACAACCGTATGATAAAAATAAGATCCATTTTCTACCGGATTGTATAAAGAGAATGAATACATTTGCGGATGTATCCGGATAGTTAGGATATATTTTTCGGGATGAGATAAATCTATTGCTTCCGGGAGCTTTACTTGCATAATTAAATCATAAAAAGGCTTATCGCACACATAGCAATAAGCAATATTATTGTAGCAATCAATAATATTAAGACTAAGCTTTTTACCAACCGCTTCATTTTTTATAGTACAAAGGTAAGGAATTAATCCTTAACTTTACAGCTCGTAAGCGAATAATAAAAATGATAGAGAATTTTTTCTTAGAACAAGTATATAAAAATCTTCCGTTTGATCCGACTGATGAGCAAAGAATAGCACTTACTGATATTAATGCTTTCCTTTTTGATCGAAATCCCGACAGCTTATTTCTTTTAAAAGGTTTTGCCGGAACAGGAAAGTCGTCTTTAGTTGGTGCAATTGTAAAAACAATGAATCAGTTAAAGCAAAAATCAGTACTTCTTGCTCCTACCGGACGGGCAGCCAAAGTTTTTTCTGTCTATGCCGGACAAAATGCATATACTATTCATAAAATGATATACAGACAACGGGCATTTTCCAACGAACCTACCGGATTTGTACAAGCAGATAACCTGCATAAGCATACTCTCTTTATTGTAGATGAGGCTTCTATGATCTCAAACGATGGAATTGATTCGTTTTCTTTTGGTAGTGGACGACTGTTAGACGATTTGATTCATTATGTTTATAGCGGAGAAGGCTGCCGACTAATACTTATGGGCGATTCGGCACAGTTACCTCCCGTCGGACAAACAAATAGTCCGGCTCTCGATCAAAATGTTTTGAGTGGATATGGACTTGTAGTTTCCGGATGTACTTTGACTCAAGTAGTCCGTCAAGCAAAAGAATCGGGGATATTATACAACGCAACCGTAATTCGGCAAAATCTGGAAGAGGGTAATGTCGATTTATTTCCTAAAATAAGTATTAAGAATTTTCCGGATCTTAAGATCGTAACGGGCGAAGACCTAATCGATGCGATCGAGTCGGTTTATAATCGCGACGGACTTAAAGAAGGAATCATCATCACTCGTTCTAATAAACGGGCAAATATCTTTAATGCAGGAGTCCGTTCTCGAATACTTTATAGGGAAGAAGAGCTCGAAGCCGGAGATTTATTAATGATTGCCCGTAATAATTATTTTTGGGGAAAGGAAGAAAAATCAATTGATTTTATTGCAAACGGGGATCTAATCGAGGTGTTGCGAGTAAGAAAAGTGCAAGAACTATATGATTTTCGGTTCGCTGATATTAGTATTCGCTTCCCCGACTACGATATAGAGATGGATGTTAAGATATTACTTGATACATTAACTACCGATACTCCGGCGCTTCCGAAAGAAATGAACGACCGCTTGTTTTTCTCCGTCTTGGAAGATTACAATGATGTGGCAGGAAAACCGGCTAAGATGAAGAAAATGAAAGAAGATGCTTTCTATAATGCCGTTCAGGTGAAATACGGTTATGCTATTACCGGGCATAAAGCACAAGGCGGACAATGGAAGAATGTGTTTCTTGACCTTTCATATATATCAGAAGATCATTTGGGAATCGATTTTTATCGTTGGCTTTATACTGCTTTTACCCGGGCAACTAAGACTCTTTATTTAATAAATCCGCCTTCCGACCTTTTAAATAACTGAAACTGTAACCCGGTATTAAAAAGACTCTAAGTTTTCTTTATTAATACCGAATTTTTCGATACAATGTTTAGCCCCTTTAGGTTCTATGTGTACAACAATATCGTATACATTTTTGATAGATTCCTTAATGCTTCCTTCTACATTCTGAGCAATTTCGTGAGCTTCGTTAAGCGATAAGTTTCCGTCGACTTCTATATCCAACACAATATTGTACATATTCCCGATTTGACTGGTTCGAATGCGGTGTGGATTATAAACATTCGGCACTTTTTCTACTGCTTGGATTATTTTTTCGTAAATAGTTGTGTCCGAAACTCCATCCATTAGCGCAACATTGGCTTCTTTAAAAATACTTAAAGCCGAATAAACAATATATAATCCAATCAAAGCGGCCAAAATAGCGTCGATTATGGGTAAGTTGAGAAATATAGTGCATCCCACACCAATTAATACACCTCCGGAAATAATAACATCGTTCTTCATATTAATAGCATTTGCTTTCAACATGGAAGAATCTATTTTCCTTCCTTGCCTAAATTGATACCAAGCAAGAAAGAGTTTGCCGATAATAGAAAATAGAGTTACCCAAATCGCCAACATGGAGGGCACTTCACCAACTTCTTTTGAAATAATCTTGTCTAATGAAGTAATAAATATTTGACATCCCATGAAAAATATAACAAACGACAAGATCGTAGAAGCCATATTCTCTGCTTTTTGTCGTCCATAAGCATATTTTGAATTGGGAGGACGAGTAATAATCGTTGAGGTAAGTAGTATGATGATAGAAGTAATTACATCGGAAGCCGAATCTATTCCATCACTTAATACAGACATACTCCCGGCAATTACTCCTACAATTATTTTAAGTAAAGAAAGTAGAGCATTCCCTATTACACTTATCCAGGATGTACGAAGTAATATCTTTTTACGTTTTTCCATAATAGGCTTTTCTTAATAAAAAGGAGAGGCAAATATACAACAAATTAGATAAAAAATGCTACTTTTGTCCATTATTAGGAAGAAATGGGCAATATCAATTATGATCTAAAAAAGATAAAAGGATTCATCTTCGATGTAGATGGTGTTTTATCTTCCGATTCACTCCCTTTATATCCTACGGGAGAACCAATGCGGATAATAAATACAAAAGATGGTTATGCAATGCAATTAGCTGCAAAGCAAGGTTTTCATTTAGGAATTATCACAGGAGGTGATTCTCTTGCAGTAAAAATCCGTTTCGAAAGTTTAGGTTTTCAGCATGTTTATCTTAAAGCCAGATATAAGATGAATGAATATAAAGACTTTCTTCAGAAAACAGGATTACATCCCGACGAAGTATGTTATGTAGGTGACGATATTCCGGATTACGAAATCATGAAAGATGTGGGTTTGGCTGCATGTCCGGCTGATGCTGTCCCCGAAATAAAGCATATTTCTAACTATATTTCTTGCCGAAACGGCGGACAAGGAGTCGGACGAGATGTAATAGAACAAGTATTAAAAGCACAAAATAAATGGATGCAGGCTGATGCATTCGGATGGTAATATTTATGTTAGAAAACTTAAAGAACTATAAGATAGTTTTGGGATCCAATTCTCCTCGAAGAAAAGAATTATTATCGGGTTTAGACATCGACTTTGAGGTAAAAACGCTTCCGGATATAGACGAATCTTATCCAATTAAACTTTGGAAAGAAGAAATTCCTGTATATATTGCTAAAGCCAAAGCCAATGCTTATCGCGACTTAATGGAAGACGATACATTATTAATAACTGCCGATACAATTGTTTGGCTGGCCGGAGAAGTATTTGGGAAACCGAAAGACAAAGAAGATGCTAAACGAATATTACAGGCTCTT
Source organism: Bacteroidales bacterium OttesenSCG-928-M11 (assembly GCA_030265685.1). Taxonomy (GTDB): domain Bacteria; phylum Bacteroidota; class Bacteroidia; order Bacteroidales; family Azobacteroidaceae; genus Azobacteroides. The sequence goes on along the minus strand of JAJDGO010000028.1, from coordinate 9,198 downwards.
TCCGGTAAAACTCACGAAGTATTAACCGGTGTTTGTTTGACAAGCAAACAAAAACAAAAAGCTTTTTATGCCGTTTCGATGGTGAAATTTGCTCAGTTGGAAGAGGAAGAAATCGATTACTACATAGAAAAATACCTTCCCTTTGATAAAGCCGGCTCTTATGGAGTACAAGATTGGATAGGTTATATTGGTGTTGAAGGATTAACCGGCTCTTTTTACAACGTAATGGGCTTGCCGGTAAGAATGCTTTACATGTATTTGAAAGAATGGGAAGACTAATATAAGATGAATTTAACTATAGTTAAAGTAGGAGGTAAGGTTGTTGAGAATTTAGATTCGCTTAATTCGTTATTAAGTCAATTCTCAAAGATCGCAGGTCACAAGATGTTGGTGCATGGAGGAGGACGATCTGCTACAGAATTAGCAGAACGTTTGGGCATTGAAAGTAAAATGATCGACGGGCGACGTATAACCGACGAGGAAACATTAAAGGTCGTAACAATGGTTTACGGCGGATTGGTCAACAAAAACATAGTTGCCGGGCTACAATCATTAGGATTAGATGCAATAGGTTTGACCGGGGCGGATATGAATATCATGTTGTCTGTCAAAAGACCGGTAAAAGACGATGGTATCGACTATGGTTTTGTAGGAGATGTTAAATCTGTTAACTCGTCTGTTTTGGTTAAATTGATGGGAAATGATTTTGTTCCGGTATTAGCTCCTCTAACTCACGACGGGAAAGGGCATATTCTTAATACCAATGCCGATACAATCGCCGGCGAAGCAGCTAAGGCTTTAACTTTCGACTATAATGTCCGCTTAGTTTATTGCTTTGAGAAAAAAGGCGTTTTGATGGATGAAGCGGATGATAATAGCGTAATCAAATTTCTTAATAGAGATCTTTACGAAGAATATAAAACAAAAGGTATTATAACAAAAGGAATGATACCAAAATTAGAGAATGCTTTTCAAGCAATAGCCGCAGGAGTCAAAGAAGTCATCATTACTTCTGCCGAAAACCTAAATGATGGCGAAGGAACTACAATCCGATGAATAAAATGAAAAATAGCTTTCAGATGATTGCTAAGACTCTTTATGGCTTAGAAGAATTATTAGCCAAAGAGTTAATAGCTTTAGGCGCCGACAATGTCGAACTTGGGCGTCGTATGGTTTCTTTTACCGGAGATAAAGAAATGCTTTACAAGGCAAACTATTATTGCCGGACAGCTCTCCGTATTCTTAAACCAATAAAAGACTTCAAAGCAACCAACCCCGATGAGGTTTACGAACAAGTTAAACAAATAAACTGGACGGATTATATTCCGGACAAATCGACTTTTGCTATAGATGCGGTGGTTAATTCGGAAACGTTTACTCATTCCAAATATGTTTCATATCGAGTTAAAGACGCTATTGTCGATTTCTTCCAAGAAAACGACCTGCGCCGCCCATCTGTACGAATTAATAATCCGGATATTCAGCTACATGTTCATATTTCTCATAACGAATGTTCAATAGCTTTGGACAGTTCGGGAGAGTCTCTTCATAAAAGAGGGTATAGAACCGAAGAAACAGCAGCTCCTTTAAATGAAGTTCTTGCTGCCGGTATGATTATGATGACTGGTTGGGATGGAAATAGTAATTTTGTTGACCCGATGTGTGGCTCCGGAACGTTATTAATAGAAGCTGTTTTGATTGCATTAAACATTGCTCCGGGCGTTTTTCGAGATAAATATGCCTTCGAACGTTGGCCGGATTTCGATGTTGACTTATTTTCCAACATAAGTTCGGACGATAGTCGCGAAAGAGAGTTTAAGTTTAAAGCTTATGGTTCGGATATTTCGCCAAAAGCGATTGCTGCCGCTGCGAAAAATGTAAAGAATGCAGGATTATCACAGTATATAGAGCTAAAAGTATTACCTTTTCAGCAGATGACAGAAGCTCCCGAACGTGGAATTTTAATAACAAATCCTCCCTATGGAGAAAGACTTAATCCACGAGATTTGATGGAACTTTACTCAATGATTGGAGAACGTCTCAAACATGTCTTTACTGGCTATAATGCTTGGATAATTACTTCCAATGAAGAAGGATTAATTAAAATCGGATTAAAACCTTCGGCCAAGATAAAACTAATCAATGGCTCATTAGAGTGTCAATATCGGCACTATGAAATGTTTAGTGGAAAAAAATATCCGAATAAAGAACAACATTCCGACAATAAAAAGCCATTTGTTAAGCCGGAACGAAAATCAATAGAAGCCCAACCGGTAACAAAAAAGAGATTAGAACTAAAAAAGAAAAAATAACCATGAAGAAAATATGCTTATTTGCTTATCTATTAATTTGGATCATACCTATGGTTTCGGCACAAGATAAACTTCTTTCATTAGAAGACTTAACACCAGGTGGTACTACTTACGGTAATTTTAGTCCCAAAACGGAACTTAATTATAAATGGTATGGAAACGAGTTGGCTGTTTATGACGATAGTTTAATGTCTATCATAAATCCGGCTAATAATAAAGTCCGATTAACTTTAAGTAATAAAGAACTACAGAATATAACCGGGCTTAATAATTCATCTTTACGAAGCCTTTCGTTTATATCTATCGAGGGAAAACACTTAGCTTCGATATCTATAAGAGGAAAACGATTATTCTTCGACTTGGAAACAAAGAAAGTTGAGTTAGAAATACAGCAAGAATCCAATTGGGCAAATATCGATTTCAGTAAAGAAAATCTAAGTATTGCTTTTACTCAAAAAGAAGGATTGTATATAAAGAGTGCTAATAGCGAACCTTTTGTTGTTGCCGAAAGCGAAAAACCGGGTATTGTTTATGGACAATCGGTACATCGTGATGAATTTGGAATTTATAAAGGAACCTTTTGGTCGCCAAAAGGAAATTTTCTTGCATTTTATCGCATGGACGAATCAATGGTAACAGAATATCCTTTAGTCCATATACCATCTCCTCAAGCCCCTTTCGGTTCAAAACCAAGAGAAGCAGAACTTAAACCAATCAGATACCCAATGGCAGGACAAACAAGTCATGAGGTTACGATCGGGATTTACCATTTACAATCCGGACAAACCGTTTATTTGAAAACCGGAGAACCGAAAGATCACTATCTAACCAATATAGCTTGGGATCCTTCTGAGAAATTTATTTATGTAGCTGAGATTAACCGCGAACAAAATCATATGAAGATGAATAAATATGATGTTGAATCCGGACTCCTAATCACAACTCTTTTCGAAGAATCGAACGAACATTATGTAGAACCTTCGAATCCTCCCTTGTTCTTAAAAACAAATCCGGACATGTTTATTTGGCAAAGCCAACGCGATGGATATAATCATCTTTATTTATACAATACAAATGGTGATTTAGTACGACAACTAACATCAGGAAACTATCCGGTGGCAGAAGTTATCGGGTTAGATGAGAAAAATCAATATGTATATATTTCAACTAACGAACAAACTCCGATTGACTTCCACACATATAAAGTGGAAATTAAAACCGGAAAGAAAACTCTTTTAACTCCCAGTCCCGGAGTTCATAGATCTTCTTTGAATATGTCGGGCAATTATTTGCTTAATCGTTATTCTAATCAAAATGTGCCGCTTTGTATCGATTTAGTAAATACGAAGAATGGTAAAACAAATAATTTACAGTTGGCTTCTAATCCTTATGCGGGATACAAATTACCGGAGATTACTTTAGGAAATATAAAGGCAGCTGATGGAAAAAGCGATTTGTATTACCGATTAGTAAAACCAACCGACTTCGATCCTAATAAAAAATACCCAACAGTTATTTATGTTTATGGAGGACCTCACTCACAAATGGTAAGAAATACTTGGATGGGTGGCGTAAGAGGTTGGGATGTTTATATGGCACAACAAGGTTATGTTGTCTTTACATTGGATAATCGAGGAACTTCGAATAGAGGTTTTGATTTCGAAAGTGTGATTCATCGCCGTTTAGGCTATCATGAGGTTGAAGATCAAATGAAAGGCGTCGACTTTTTATTATCATTGCCTTATGTAGATGCGGATAGAATGGGAGTATATGGCTGGAGTTTCGGAGGTTTTATGGCAACAAGCCTAATGCTTCGCTATGGAGATTTATTTAAAGTTGGTGTTGCCGGAGGAGCAGTTATTGATTGGTCTTACTATGAAGTAATGTATGGCGAACGTTATATGGATTCTCCTCAAGAAAATCAGGAAGGTTACGAATATTCAAACTTAAATAATCTGGCCGGAAACTTAAGCGGCAGATTACTACTTATTCATGGTGATGAAGATCCAACGGTAGTTATGCAACATACACTATCTTTTTTGAAAGCTTGTATCTCTGCCCGAACTTATCCCGATTACTTTATCTACACCGGACACGGACATAATATGGGTGGCAAAGATCGGGTTCATCTTCAAGAAAAAATCACACGCTATTTTAATGATTATTTAAAGAAATAATAAATACCAATACAATTATGTATAATATCTTACTATTAGGATCAGGAGGACGTGAGCATGCTCTTGCTTGGAAAATAAATCAGAGCTCGAAACTTAATCGATTATATATTGCTCCGGGTAATGCCGGAACAGCAGAGATCGGGACAAATGTTTCTATTTCTGCCACCGACTTTGAAGCTATAAAAGATTTTGTGTTGAAAAACGAAATCAATATGGTAGTAGTTGGCCCGGAAGATCCTTTGGTAAAAGGTATTTATAATTTCTTTCGGGAGGATACTTCCTTGAATCATATCCCGGTTATAGGACCTTCTAAAGAAGGAGCACAATTAGAAGGAAGTAAAGATTTTGCCAAACAGTTTATGAAACGCTATCATATTCCTACGGCACAATATCTAAGTGTTACAAAAGAAAATATAGCCGAAGGAATAGACTTCTTACATTCTTTGCCTGCTCCTTATGTATTGAAAGCAGACGGCTTGGCTGCCGGAAAAGGTGTTTTGATTATAGACAACTTGGCAAAGGCTGAGGAAGAATTAAAAACAATGTTGGACGGTAGCTTTGGTAAAGCCAGCGAAACGGTAGTAATAGAACAGTTCCTTTCGGGTATAGAATGTTCTGTTTTTGTGTTAACGGATGGTAAAGACTACAAGATACTTCCGGAAGCAAAGGATTATAAACGGATAGGAGAAGGCGATACCGGACTAAATACAGGCGGTATGGGAGCTGTTTCTCCTGTTTCTTTTGCTAACGAAGAGTTTATGAAAAAAGTAGAAGAACGGATTGTTGTGCCAACTATCAAAGGTTTGCAACAGGAAAATATAGATTACAAAGGCTTTATCTTCTTAGGATTAATCAAAGTAGATGGAGAACCGATGGTAATTGAATATAATTGTCGGATGGGAGATCCTGAAACCGAAGTGGTAATGCTTCGTATCGATTCTGATTTGGTAGATCTTTTGGAAGGAGTAGCCGAAGGAAATCTAAAAAGTAGGGAATTAAAAATAGATTCTCGTACGGCTGTTACCGTTATGCTTGTGTCGGCCGGTTATCCGGGCGACTATGAAAAGGGGAAACTTATCGAAGGACTCAACATTGTTGAAGGTAGTATTCTCTTTCATGCCGGTACTTCTATCTCGGATTCGTCTTGTGTAACGAGCGGAGGACGCGTCATTGCAGTCAGTTCGTACGGAAAAGACAAGGCAGAAGCTTTACAATTTTCCTATGCCAATGCAAAAGTGATTCGTTTTGATGGTAAAAATTACCGAAAAGATATTGGTTTTGATTTATTATAAATGAATCTTCGGAGAATACATAAGTGGTTTGTTTCGAGTCGGAGTTGTTTTATTTGGGCCTGTATCCTGTTTATAATACTTTGTTTTTTTAAGGTAGACAGTTTATCGGGAGAAAATTTAATTATATTACCTGCTTTGGTTGTTGTTGGTATTGCTACGGGCTTACTTATTCAATATGTCAACAATCACTTTATGTTAATTAAGGTACATTCGAACTTACCTACGCTATTTTTCTTCTTATTTCTATCCGCTAATAGTAATTATCTCGGGATATTAGAGTTTTGTCTTAGCTTGATATTGGTTCTTTGTATGCTACTGCTTTTCTATGCTTATCAAGAACCACGTTCGCAAGTCTTTGCTTTTAATATTTCTTTACTGATTACTATTGCCGGATTGTTCTGGTTTCCTGCTTTTATTCTCCTCCCTCTTTTTTGGTACGGGCTACATTGTCTTCAAGGTATGAATATTCGTAGTTTTTTTGCTACATTGTTAGGCACATACACCGTTTATTTTGTACTTTTTAGCTGGGCGGTTTATATTAATGATTTGAATTTTGTAGCTACGTTTTTTCCGGATTGGGAGACATTTATCCGGTTCGATTTTCCGGATTGGAGTTTACATCAAACAATATCACTCGGATTTATTTTGTTCCTATTCATTATTTCTTCCTTTCAATTCCTTGTATCGGGAGAAACCGATCGGGTAAGAACTAAAGTCTTTCTCGAATACTTGTTTATTTTTTCCCTTTGCCTTTTCTTGCTGTTGCCTGTCTTTTCTACTTGGACTGCTCAGTGGGAAAGTTTGCTCTTTGTTCCTTTATCTTTGCTTTTTGCCCGGTATTTTTCTATTTCAACAGGAAAAAAAACAATAGGTTTATTCCTTTTTACTATCCTCTTCTTTTTGGGTATGACGGTCGGCAATTTCATCGACATTGATTGGAAATCACTATATCCGTTTTGATTTATATTATAAATTCGTCGGCGATAAAAAGAAATTTTTTCCATTTCTTTATTATCTTGAAAAAAAATGGCTCTGTAATAGGTTATTAGGATGTTCGAATAACTTATCCATATTTATGTATTTTCCATAGAGATAATAATAATTGCACTCACATAGTGCAATTATTGCCATTATTTGCACTTTCGTGGTGCATAAATCGAATTAAACTCAAAATTATTCATCTATTTATCTATAGATTCCTTTTATTCTAACTCAAAGTTTCCGTATAACTTGATCGAAGTTATACAACAACTTAGTTAAAGTTTTAGTAGAACTTGATCCATGTTTTACTATAACTTGGGGTAAGTTATAGTATCTTTTCAATGAAGTATAGCTATTTTCCCGATTGCGAGAGTATTCTTTCAATCTTTGTAGAAAAAGAATCTGATAGGGTTAGCTTTTGATTTACCCTTTTTCGCTATTGTATTTTTTAGGAGATACTCCGAAGTGTTCTTTAAAACAGCCCGAGAAATGATAAAGAGAAGAGAATCCGGTAGCTTCGGCAATTTCTGAGATCGAAAGTTGAGATTGTTTAAGTAGTTTAACCGCTTTGGCGAGTCGAATCTCTCGGATATAGTCGCTGATTGATTTTCCGGTAATTTCTTTTACTTTGCGATAAAGGTGAACTCGGCTCATCCCAATTTCTGTCGCTAATTGTTCTACGCTAAATTCGGAGTTCTGAATATTATTGTTGATAATGGTATTGATTTTTTCCAACAGAATGTCATTGTCTGTTTTCTTAATTTTTTCTTTTTTCTTTTGTTTAAGTACAGCGACTTTTTCTTTAGCCTTGACCGTTTTAGGGGGCTTAGGGGCAATTGTCTCTTCCGGGATTTCCACTTCAGGCTTTATTATGTCCTCTTGCGTACTAATAGGTAAACTTTCTTCTTGTATCTCTTGGGTTTGAGGTTTTTTCTTTTGCTTCCGGGAACGAATAAATGAGAAGAAGATATAGCTTAACCCGATTATTAGTAAGGCTGCCAATATTCTGATCCAAAAAGTATTGTACCAAATGGGAATAACTCGGATTGTAATTGTTTTTTCAGGAGATTGAATCCCATGATTATCTGCATAAAATAGGAAGCGATAAGTTCCGGGAGATAGGTTGGTGTATGTAATGCGATTGTTTCCGATGGGTGTATTCATCCAATCATTATCGAATCCTTCAAGTTTATAATAATAAATTATTTCTTCAGGGTTGTTGTATTGTAAGGTAGTTAGTTCAATAGAAAAGACATTGTCGGTTTCTTGTAGTGTAATATCCGGATATTCGTTTAGGGGAGCACTCAATATTGTATTTCTCCCCGATTTTTCTCCAAATTGAATCGGGTTGTTATAAAGGTAAACTTGGTTTATAAATACGTTTAATTCTCTTTTTGATAGTTGAATGTTTTCGGGATAAAAGGATGTGATTCCATTTGTTCCAACAAAAAATATTTCGTCGTCAAATGATTTGAATCCGGCTCCACGAGAAAATTCCAAACCTTGTAGTCCGTCGGAATTGTAGAAGTTGTAAAAGATTTGATCCGATTTAGATAACATCGATATTCCGGAAATAGTACTGATCCAAAGATTTCCTTTATTATCTTGTTCTATAGCGCTTATTACATTGTTTGCTAATCCATCTTCGGTCGTAAAACAGTCAATTTCTTGCGTCAGTTTGTATAAACAAGCTAATCCATGATCGGTTCCTATCCAAAGAAAACCCGAACGATCTTCTCTTAAAGCAAGAATCGTATTGCTTGGTAAACCAATATTGGAGGCAAAATAAGAAATGAAAGAATTTTCGTTCATCTCCATTCTGCTCAAACCTCTATTTGTTCCTATCCAAAGGTGTTTTCCTTCAAATACTAAAGCGGTAATTGTGTTGGAAGCTAAACTGTTTTCGTCTCCTGATTCGGTTGATGAGAAATGGCGGACAATCTTTTCTTTAGTTATATCAAATTGATATAATCCGTTGCCGTATGTTCCTATCCAAAGATTTCCTTTGTCGTCTTCAGCAATTGAGCTTATCTTGTTTAAAGAGGGAGTTCCTGCCGGAGTAGATGTATAATACTTGCATCGTCCGGTAATAGGATCGAAGAGAGATAGTCCGTCGGTATAAGATCCAAGAAAGAATTTCCCTTTGGGAGCTTCTTTTATTAAGAGGATATTGGCTGGTATTCCCAACTGTTTTGTTGATCGCTCGTAATGAATTGTTTTGTCCGACTGTTGCGAAATAGCATAAATCCCATCATTATTAGTTCCTATATAAATATGGTGTTCGTTTTTGAATAGGGCGGTTAACATTCCGGAATTTTTACTTTCCTTATTCAAATATTTATAGCGATAGTTCTCGAAATTATTTAATTTGCTGGGGATAAATATTAATCCTTTTCGAAAAGAACCCAACCAAAGATTTTCGTCCCAATCCAAATA
>JAJDGO010000027.1 GCA_030265685.1 Bacteroidales bacterium OttesenSCG-928-M11 | reverse complement strand
TTGTCGCAGTTGTATGTTAATTTTACACGAAATGAGAGAAACAGATAACCCGATTCAATAGTAGATAGAAATTAAAAAAATATTTTTATGGCACAATTTAGTGTAAAGCTCAAAAACAGTTTCAATCATAGGGGAACTCGTTTTGAAAAAGGAATGAAAGTAGAACTACAGTCTAAACAATCAAGTGCTCCGAATTTACTGAGTGTAGGAAAGAAAGAAATTGCTGATGCTTTTCAACGAAAATTTGGCATGAAGTTTCCTACTCCATATGTTTCAAGCAGTTATTTAGACGTTACAAAACTTTAGTATTAACTTAGACAGGGAAATTTACCCCTGCCTATTCTTTCAAAGAAAAAACAGGACAAATGAAACATAAAAATTTTTGGATTTATGGCATTGTGGTTTTTACCATATTAGGATTAGGTGGAGCAATTGCATTTGGAATTATTCCACTTGAAAATTTACCTTCACAATTTTACGGAGCACTCGTGGGAACTGTAATTACAGCGATAATAACAATTTTACTTTTACAAGGGCAAACACAGACTGAAGAAAATAAAGAACGGAACGTAAAAGTTTTTGAAAAGAAATCAGATGTATTCAATAATTTCATTGAACAACTTTGGAAAGTTTGGGAAGACCGTAGTGTTTCTCTCGAAGAACTTAATGAGTTACTCAAATTGGTTTCTAAAGACATCATTCCGTATGCACAACCCGAAAGCTCGTCAATCATCTTGTCTGAACTTAACAAAATAGCCGATAAGGCAAATCCAAACGAAAGCGACAGCTCAGATTCAAATGTAACAAAACAGATACAGCAAAGTATTTTCACTATTATCAATGTTTTATCAAAAGAGATCGGGCTTGGTGGAGAAATAAAAGATGATATAAGTCATGAACTTGATGCATTAGAGGGTAAAATTCTACCATATTTAAACAAGAAAAATTATATCAACCAAATCAAAGAACTTGTTAAAAGTAAATCAATGGGAGCATTGACTGAATTTGAAGAAGATTCCGATAATATTCTTTGGTGGAAAATCGGAAAAAACACAGGAGTTTGGTTGCGAGTTGGGGACAGTTATAAAAATGGAATTGTATACATTACATTTTGGTCTGAATTCTATGGAAACCGTGAATATCTAGAATATCGCTATGCAGTAAGGGGCGAATGGAAAGATTGGCTGAAAAACAATTATAAAGACGAAAAAGGTGTTTTGCTAAATTTCAATGATTTAAGAAACGGAAATTTGATTACAAATAATAAAATAGAAGAATTAACTGATAAAATTGTCGAATTTTGCAACAATGCGGAAATTGACAAACAAACGATCTCTGAAATAATTGAAAAAGTAACGAAAATAAACGAAAATACAGCGAAATGAACACTTTAGATACATTGAAAAATAATTGTGATGCAATTACAAAACAAATTGAACAAATCGGATTAGACAACGATAGTCATTTTGTAATTGATGGCATAATTGACCTTGAAAAATATCTCAATGCGAAATATCGCATTTTATGGGTATTGAAAGAAGCAAATTCAGAAACAGACACTTGGAGTTATCCCGAAAAATTCAAAGATAAAGAATGGTTGTTTCGATGCGGGAAAAGTGTACCAACATTGAAAAGAATGATTTACACAACTTATGGAATCTTGAGAGATTGCGAATGGAGTGAAATTCCCGATGCAAATAACGAAAAATCGTTTGAGCCATTACAAGAAATAGCAATAATCAATATTAAGAAAATCCCTGGCAGTAGCGTTTCAGAAGGCAATAAAATACAACAAGCCTATTATGATAATCACGAATTACTAAAACGTCAAATAGAAACATATAATCCGAATGTTGTCATATTTGGAAATACATTGCAGTATTTTTACAAATCAGATTTTGACGGATTGGAAACCGCAGAAAAGCAAAATACAGAATATGGAAATGCTTTTTACGACACAGGCGATAAATTATATATTCATACTTGGCACCCAGCAGCTCGAGGTATAGGATTTACAGATAAAGAATACGTTATGGATATTGTAAATATTGTAAAGAGTTGGAAGATTTATCCGAAATTATATGACTTAAACAGATAATTAGAGGGGTTTCACATCCTGTTGATTTCCAAGTCAAATTGGACAAATATATTAAGACTGTTGATCTTACGCTATTATAAGAAGATATTAAAATTAAAAAAAACATTTTTTAATTACACAAACCTCTTCAAAACAAACAGATTTCCAGACTTCTTTCACTTAGGAAATTCCAGAAAAAGGTTAATATAAATCGGAAGATGATCGCTAAATCCTCCTTCATATCGATAACCATGATAAGTTTTCAAAGGACGTAGATTATCATGAACAGGATCTTCGGTAAGAAGATAAGGAAATCGAGGGTTGATTGTTTGTGGATGAAGTACTCGAAGTTGACTTTTAGGATCGAGTAAAGAGCCGGAAACAATAATCTGATCTAAAACATTCCATTCTCCTTGATATTTATATGTTCCCGATCGAGATTGATCCGACGATAAAGATAAATTATAGAGATTATTTACTTGTGGAAGAGAATCCGGTAATTGAGCATTTAAAATTTTGGAAATACTTTTATCACTCGGTTCGTCATTAAAATCTCCCATTATAATAATCTTTGGATCTAATCGAACATCCAAAATACTATCTACTTGTTGTCGCAAAATAGAAGCTGCTAAAACTCGATTGGGTTCACTCTCTCTTTTTCCTAAACGACGAGATGGGAAATGACAAATAAAAGTATCAAGAGTATCGCCAGTAGCAACATATCCGGAAACATGTAATATATCCCGAGTTTTTAATTTCTCTATCTTTATTGATCTCTTTTCAATAAGCCGGAACTTATCTCTTTCATAAAGCAAAGCCACTCGTATTCCTCGAATATCTTCCGTATCTGCCATTACATACCGGTAAGCTATCTTTCGCAAGGGTGAATGTTTAGTCAAATCTTCCAAAACTTTTTCATTTTCGACTTCACAAAGACCAACAAGTACCGGAGTATCCCATTCTCCAACTGAAGAAATAACTTTTGCGATATTTGTCAATTTTTGATAATAACGATAAGCTGTCCAATATCGCGAACCGTTCGGAGTAAACTCATCATCTTGTGTTTGGGGGTCATCAATAGTATCAAACAGATTTTCTACATTATAAAACATGATTCTATAATTGTCTTGAGAAAAAGAAGACCCGGTAAATAAGAGGAAAAAAGATAATAGTAAGGCTTGGTATTTCATATAATTTTTTTTCAAGAAGATCTAATCGTCGACATTCCTAAATTCGTATGCTCCTATATCAGGACCTTCATCCAAGAAGCGACTAACTCCATTAATATCAATTGGCAAATTAACTGCAGTTGGCAAATCACCTTTGTTTCGTGCCGGCGATTCAACCGAAAGACTAAAATCATACTGCAAGTAATCCTCATCTTCCCCTTTTCCTGGAGAAGATTTTGAGAAAAGAGGATCAGTATCCCAGATACAATCGACAAAATCATTATCATTTGTCCCCTTATTTGGGAATAAACAGTTGAGAAAGAAATAAGACATCGATGATTTTTCATGTTCATTGATTCGGATACGAGAAGAACCATTGATCGGTTTTGACCCCCAAATAAGAACATTCTTAAAATCGGCTCTTTCTATTGGATAAAGAACTGAATCAGCCGAACCTTCTAAATAATATTTATTTGAAAGAATAAGTGTTTCATCGTTCGAAATACCCCATCCTGCTTCTTTAGAACTAAGATAATGATTAGCCATTGTACAATGAACAAACGAATAACGCCCTCCGATAAGCGTAACTAAAGCATTAAGAGAATTAGAAAATTCGCAATTTTCTGCCGAAATATCACAATTTACAGCATACATTATATATCCCTTAAAGTTTTTTATTACTGTATTCCTTATTGATAGTTTAGAAGATGAAACTTCAGAAGGATCAAAAAGCAAAGCATTTGTTCCGTTACGAATATTGGCATATTCTATCGTATTATTATAACTCGTTGAAGAAAAACGAATACTCCCCCATTGGCCAGGAACAAGATCATATGAAGCATTTGTAAAAATATTATCAAAACGATCCCCTCTGATCAAAACCGGACGATCGGCAGTACCTTTTATTTGGAGGCATCCGTCTACCAATATATTAGTCTTCCCATGCATATATAGCGTTGTCCCTTCCGGAATAGTAAGTGTTATTCCTTCTTTTATAAATAAACTATCATAAAGAAGATATGGTTTTTCATTACTCAACGATGTATCTTCTTCGATAATCACTCCTTTCCAAATAACAGCGTCTTGTGCATAAGCTTTTAAACAAACAGATTGGGAAACCGTATTGGTTACAAATTCAATCATATCTTCGATTTCTACAGGAGCATTGACTCCCGTTTCGCTCAACTTGGCTTCAACAAAAACATATAAACTATCTTTCGAGCGAATTTCTATATTTTCAAAAGAATCTCCTGCCAATCCGTCTACATTAATGCGAAATCCGCTTTCTGCATATTCCTTTAATTGAATAGAAGAGATCAGAATATCTTTTTTGTTTTTATTATATACTTTAAAAGAAGCCGTAGGTGTATTGATTGTAGTCAATAACGTATCAAAACAAAGAGTATCGACCGAAAAAGTCAAAGTATCGTTCGGATTAGTTGAATAATCATCAAAACCATCATCACAAGCCATAAAAGAGGCAATCAGACAAACTAATACTATATAGAAAAGATTACGCATCAGATAAATAAAATTGAAGTTGCCTTTTGGGTAATTAATCCGGGCAACTTCAATAAAACGTATTATTTATGATTTTATTTTACAGGTATCTGTTTTAATAACTCCAACATAAAGCTCCACCACTTGGCAACAGTTGATATTTCCATTCTTTCATCAGGAGAATGTGCGCCTAATATAGTTGGTCCGCAAGAAATCATATCAAGACGAGGATTTTTTTCTGAGAAAAGTCCACATTCTAATCCGGCATGAATAGAATAAATACGCGGTTTCTTCCCGAACATTTCTTCATAAATTGTTTCAGATACTTTTAATATCGGAGAATCTGCATTAGGTTTCCATCCCGGATAACCTTCCGAAGCCACAACATTAGCTCCGGCAAGTCGGAAAACAGAATTTACCATATTACAAATATCTGTTTTAAGAGAAGAAGTTGAGCTTCTTTGACTCGTAAGAACTACTATTTTATTGCCATCCCGCATCTTTACTGCGGCTAAATTAGTAGATGTTTCAACCGTATTTTCCATTTCATGACTCCAACCTATTACTCCATGAGGTAAAGCATAAATAGTATTAAGCAAACGAGATGTTGTATTTTGATCAATACATTGACTCGGACTGTCGGATGATTGTATTTCCAGCTTAACATTCTTATCAGTATATCCTAACTCTAACGACAAGTCGGCTTGCATAATATTCGCTAATACTGCCGCTCTTTCTTTAAGTCCATAAGGTACTCCTACTTTAGCACTTGCTTCACGAGCAATAGCGTTGTGCAAATTACCTCCATCGATTTCAACTAAATACAAAGACGTTTCCGACATCAATGTCCATAGATAACGATTTAATATTTTATTTGCATTACCTAAACCAACATGAATATCACTACCCGAGTGTCCGCCATTTAAACCGGAAACTCGCACATCAAACCAAAAGTAGTTGCTTGGAGGAACTTCTAAACTATATTCAAATATACCTTGAATATTTTTTCCTCCTGCACAACCTATGCAAAATTCTCCCCAATCTTCACTGTCTAGATTTAATAAAATATCAGCATCCAAAAAAGAAGGATCAAGAGCATTTGCTCCGGTCAAACCAGTTTCTTCATCTGATGTAAAAAGAGCAATAATTTCTCCATGTTCCAAATCTGGCGATGCCAATATAGCCAAAGCTGCTGCCATACCAATCCCATCATCTGCTCCTAAAGTTGTTCCTTTTGCCTTTACCCAATCTCCATCTATATAAGTTTGTATCGGATCTGTATCAAAATTAAACTCCGTATCCGCATTTTTCTCACAAACCATATCAATATGAGATTGAAGAATAACCGATTTTAGGTTTTCTTTGCCAGGAGATGCCGGTTTATAAATAACAACATTCATTGCATCATCTTGTTTGAAATCAAGTTGATGCTTCTTTGCAAAGTCGACCAAGTATTGCACAATTTTTTCTTCCTTCTTACTTGGTCGGGGCACCCGTGTTATTTCATCAAAATATCCCCATATCAAACGGGGTTCCAAATCTTTCACATTCATAAGCTCCAATGTATTATGTTTATATTTGTAAAAATATGACTTAAAAAGATAAAGATAGAACAAAATGGATGATTTCCCAAAGAAAAAAAGCTTTTTAACGATAAATCCTCTTATATTTGTGCGTTCAAAAGTGAATAAATAATGTATGTTACCCTCTTATTATCGGTTGCTATTGTACTGATTTGTGTACTTCTCTTAGGTATCCGTATTTTTTTTACAAAAGGCGGAAGATTTCCGGATACACATGTTGGACACAATAAAGCAATGAAAGAAAGAGGAATAAAATGTGCTCAAACTCAAGACTATCAAGAAAGAAAGAAAAAGAACTTTCTTGATTTGATTGACTCTAAATAAAAACAAAAATAAAAGTATGGAAGAAAAAAATAAACCCATTACAAATTACATTATTAGTGGAACTTTAGCTGTGGCTATAATTGTTTTATATGTCCTTCATTTCATGTCCGGACCTTCGGACAATCAACATCAACCGCCTAAAAAAACACAAACTGTTACGTTAGAAGATGGTACTGTTGTTGAGCAAGAGTTTCCGATGTTGCCAATCGCTTATGTACAAAGCGACTCTATTTATACTTCTTACAAGTTTTTTGTTGACAGAAGCACCGAAATACAAGACAAATATCAAAAAAGCATGTCAGACTTGCAATCGAGCGACGCCCGTATTCAACAAGATTACGTAAAATTAGGCCAAGAGGTACAAAACAATCGCTATCTTACACGTGAAGATGTAGAACAACGCGAAATCTCTATCCAAAGACGTTACGAAGAATTGCAAAAGAAAGCACGACAAGTTGAACAAGAATATCAAGGAAAAGTGATGGATTTGAACCGCGAGTTGGCCGATTCGGTACAAGTAGCCATCGAAGTTCTCAATTCATCGAAACGTTTTCAATTCGTTTTCATGAATCAAGGCTTATCTACTATATTGTATGCCGAAGATACTTACAATATAACAGACGAATTATTGGATCTTCTTAATTCTAGAAGTCCTTCAACTTCAAACTAAAAACACTGAAGGATAAGTCGCCACAAGTAATAATAGTTATCCCATCGTACAACGAACCGGGATTGATACATAATCTCTCTTGTCTATTCAAATGCAAGAGAGATTCTTTTTGTGTAGAAGTTATTGTAGTTATCAATTCTTATCAAATTTCGCCTTCAGATATTAAAACCGAGAACCGGAAATCTTACGAGTCGGTAAAACAATTTGCAGAAAAGAATAACACAGAAAACTTCTTTCTCACCCCCTTACTAATAGAAGATTTGCCAGGACACCAAACCGGAGCCGGACTTCCTCGTAAAATCGGAATGGACGAAGCTATTTCTCACTTCAAGGGAGAGAATATAGACAATGGAATTATTGTTAGTTTAGACGCAGACACTTATGTCGACGAAAATTATTTAGTTGAAATATACAAAGCCTTTCGGAAACAAAAACTTTTATCCGCAACTATCCGTTTTCATCACCCAATAGAATACTTATCAGAAAGCGATCCTATTCGAAAAGCAACTATATTATACGAAGAATATCTTCATTATTATCGGGAAGCACTTGAGTTTACGGGCTATCCTTACGCTTATTTCACTATCGGATCTGCTTTTGCCGTAACTGCCAAAGCATATAAGCAAGTAGGTGGAATGGGGAAGCAACAAGCAGGAGAAGATTTTTATTTTCTTCAGAAAGTATTTCCATTAGGAAAAACTAAGTTTATTGATACTACTTGTGTTTATCCACAAGCTCGAACATCCGACAGAGTACCTTTTGGTACAGGCCCGGCGATAGCTAAAATGATAGAAGAAGAAACCAACTGTAAGCTTTCTTATAGCTTTGAATCCTTCGTCGAATTACGGGACTTTTTCGATCAAATTAACTTTTTCTTTCATTTATCTCTTAATGATATTGAAAATCGAATAAAAGAATTATCTTTGCACATGCAGTTGTTTTTAGAGAAAGACAACTTCTTGGAACGGATAAACGAGATTAAGTTGCATACTTCGAGTGCTCAAAGCTTCAAGAAACGTTTCTTTTCTTACTTTACAGCATTCAAGATTATTAAATACCTAAACTATGTGCACCCTTCTATTTATCCTTTCCGCGATGTAAAAAAAGAATATCTTTTACTAAAAGCTTCTAAGCCTTTCGAGGAACAAGAAGTTTAAAATAGATAGAAATTTAAATGAAAATATGGGCGGGTGCCGAAAAGCCCTTAATCAAAGAGTAGGCCATAAAATTATAGTTATATGAAAAAATTAAAAACACTTTTAGTCGTTTGTCTATTAAGTTTAGGATTTGTTGCAGCAAGTGCGCAAAATTTGAATTGGGGAGTTAAAGCCGGCTTGAATGTTTCTTCATTAACATCACTTGACGATGCTAAATTCAAACCAGGATTTAATGTAGGAGTACTTGGTCAATACATGTTTGCAGGAAGCGAAGGTTTCGGAGTTGAAGCCGGACTACAGTACAGTATGCTTGGATTTAAGTATGAAATGTTTGGAGAAAGCGAAACTCTTAATGCTTCTTATCTACAATTACCTATTCAAGCTCTTTATAAAATAAACGCAGGACCTGGTTTATCTTTATATCCTTCTGCAGGTATCTATTTAGGATACGGACTTGGTGGTACACACGATTATTTTGATGGTGCAGAAGAATTCGACTTTGGAGTAAAGATTGGATTCAATGTACAATTCGAAAAAATAATAATAGGATTAGCTTACGAACAAGGTCTTACTGATGTTCCTGAATACGGAGACGGAAAAAACAGCAACATTGCTCTTTCTGTAGGATACTTATTCTAAGAAACAGAATAATACACTTATTAAATACAAGAGAACTGTCCGAAATAAATCGGGCAGTTCTTTTTTTGTCAAATCCGGAAATATATCCGGAGTAATATCCGCTTAAATCTTTCAAATACAAATCAGATAACAGAGCAAAAAAAACAAAGTCGACAAAAGTTATACTATAACTTAGCCAAAGTTTTAGTATAAGTTAATCAAAGTTATACAACAACTTGACCCAAGTTTTACTATAACTTGAGAAGTAAATAAAGGATTGCAAGCTATGTTTTTATTTTTCAGTAAAAAAAGGCTTCAAACCCTTTCTATTTCTTGTGAAGAAATTACTGCTTCTTAAAACCAACCTGTTTTCTTTCTGAAGATAAAAGACTATCTGCTACCTTATTCGAATTAACCGAAACGGGCGCCGATATAAATTCAGGAACATTGTAGGAGAAAAAAGAAGTTTTATAATGACGAGGATCTTTTTGAGGAACAATAAAAGGTTTTCCGGTATGACCATTTTCGTCAATAGAAGCGATAAAAGGATGAGAATAAAGTCCATCAACACGGCGGCTGGCAACAACAAACCATCGAGAGTTGCTGCTCCAATTATGATAACTTTCCGCTTTATTACTATTTACCCCGTCCAAAGCACAAGTTTTTCCGGTTTTAATATCAAGAAGATGTAAATCTGCTTCGTCGTGCCAGATAGAAAAGTTGCCATAATCGGCCCATCCATACATAATATATCGTCCGTCGAAAGAAGGTTTTGGGAAAGTAATACTCTTACCCAAGATGTCTGCTACAACTAAGGTATCGCACTTATTGCCAAACTTCCCGGTTTCGGGGTCGAAAGCGATCGAACAAAGATTATAACGTGTGTCTCTATATTCGGCCGGCATTTTAGTTTGAGAAGCACAAGCGAAGTAAAGAGTCTTACCATCCGGCGAAAAAGAAGGCGAAGTTTCGAAATCTTTCGTAGATAATAAGTCGGAAGTTAAAATTACATTGTTCTCTATATCGTATACAACGACATCAGATTCCATATCAAAAACTTCAATTCTTTTATCAGTTCCTCCGGCATGAAAAATCTGATGAGTCTGATTCGTTGAATAAGCGATATATTTTCCCGAAGGATGCCAATAAGGATAAACACAACTTCCGATAGTTTTATCTGTTTTTGTATTAAGAATATCAAAAGAATCGCCGTTCGAAAGTAAAGTTCCACCATATTCTCCACGAATATGCAAGCTCATTCGGTCAGACTTTGTCTGATTAAAAGAGTGGCAATTCACACAACTTCCCGAAATGAATGTATTCTCAATAATTGGGCGTTCTTTAAAAGTAGAAAGATCTCGTTGATAAATTCCCATTTTTCCGTAAACGTCATAACTTGGAGCAATCCGACGATAAGCAATACCATAATCAATCGGTTCTACACTAATATGTATCTCGAATGGTTGAAATTGTTTCCAAACATCGCCCACTTTAGCAGAAACTAAGAACTCTATTTCTTGTCCTACATTATCAGACAACAAGTTTTTCCATTTTTTCATTGGAATATCAATATAATCTTCTCCTTGAACATGGATTGTGTTTCCTTTCCGATCGCTGATTACAACGTCAATCTTATCATAATCATTTTCAAGCATAAAGTTTAAAGGAGCTATATTGGAAGGAATAGTTACCTCTACATAATCCGGAAATAAGGAAGGATATTCATTTTGTATTTGCGGGTTCTTTACCGACTCCTTACAAGCTGTTAAAATAATCAGCAACAACAAACCTATTATCTGTATTTTTCTCATAATAATGATCTTTTAATTTTGAGGAAGAACTCCAAATTGATTGTAATACCAATATGTATTTTTATACTTCGCAGCTAAATCGTTTTTCGGGTTTTTCGAAGTTCGAAGAACTCCCAAGTACTCGTTGAAACGTTTCAAGACATCTGTATCGATTCTCCACGAAAGTTGATTAATATCAAGCGAACTTGCTTGACACCAAATTAGTAAAGCTTCTTGATAAATCACCGGAAGTTTTTCGGAATAGTATCTTCTTCCGAGTTCTATAACTTGAGCAAAATCAGTTACATTCTTATCCATGAGAAAAATCATTGCAGTATAGTCAAAAATCATCTTGTTTTCGGGAGTTAAATTGAGAAGGATACTAAACAAACTGGCTGTGTCGGAAGAATACATCATACGTTCGTCCGGACACATTAGTTTTCTTGCCTTTCCCCATTTAGGATGTGCATTTATTTTATCTTCATTATATAAATAAGAGGCTGTTTCTTGAGCCCATTTCTTATAAAAGATTGTTTTTTCTAAATAACTAAGATAACGAGACGCTACTTCGTACTGACCGTTGATCAAATTTGTTTCGGCCAATCGTTGCAAACTTCGTCCGCTTTTCTGTTGATCCGGGATAGCTTCCATTGCTTCGAAATAAAAACGTTGTGCAACATTGATAACATCCAAGTGATAATACAGTTCGGCTAAAGGCAAAGAAGAGGTATAATCGCGAACAAAACCAGGAACTAATCCTGCAACTCCATATTGTGGAAACGAGAAAGCGTCGTATGTTAGCCTATCTTTCATCGCCAATGATAAGTTTAATGAGGAAAGAGATATGAAAGAATTTACTTTATGATCCTTTCCGTAAGCGATTGCACCGTCCCAATCGCCTGTACGCACAAAGTAATCGTAAGCCATTACCGCTTCTTTATCCAAATTAATACTTTTTTTCAGATAGTATCCTCCTGTAAACATAACTGCAATAAAAAGGATCATACTTACAATAAACGCTTTTTTAATCGACGGAATAAAACGATAAAGAAGAGGTATAAGTAAAACAGCTCCCCAAGCCCACAACAAATCGGTCGGGATATGCAATCTTACTCGATGAATTTCTATTCCCCAATACAAACGCATTGCCGGATATTGCAATATCATATTTGCCAACCAGGGGGAAAACAAAGCAAAAACAATAGATCCTCCCAGCAAAATACAATATTGTATTTTGTTCAACTGCTTAAAATATAAGATTTCCGCCAATAAGGCAAGTGCTATGAAAAGAATAAAAACTCCTCCGCACATCCAATAAAGCAAAGGTATCATTATTAAAGTATATGCTAAGCGAAAGAGCTTATTCCTGAAAAAGAACAGGATACAAGCTGCCAGCACAACAAGTATCAATCCCATCAATCCTCCTAAAAGATAATTCTCGTCGCAAAATATAATAAGAAAAACAATGGAAGGAAGAAAACTCAAGGGATATAACATCGGGTTCTTCTTAAAACGAGAAGACACGCTATTGACTAATAATTGCAACGATACCAGTAAAAAGGCAACAATAGCCGCCCCTAACCAAGAGATGTAATAAAATTGAGTAAAAAAACGACCAAGCCATCCTGCAAATCCACCGGGTATTTGAGCCTTGTCCCAAAAATAATCCCAGTCAAAAACAAATAGTTGAAATTGTTCTTGGTAATGAAGATGGTATTTATACGTAATTCCAAAGAATAAAGCGACTGCTATTCCGAAAAAAAGAGAATAAATATAATTGAGGTATCGAATCATGAGTATAATTGTATTAGATTTAGTGCATCAATTTGTATATAAGTTCTACCAATAATTTGCCCGGAGGTGTTCCCGGATTGTTAAATCCTTTCCCTTTGGCGTCGTATTCTCTAATAAGAGAAATATTGTTCATCGTCTTTATTGGTTTATAATTCCGCATTGCAGACATATAATCATAAGCTTGCATATCAAAACGAAGTCCTAATACTTGCTTAACGTTCTCTATCGATTTATTTTCCTGATATTGGCAAATCATCAGGTTAGAAAAGAAAGCGAAGAGTACATTAAGGCTTAATATAAAAGGATTATTTTTTTGATTGTGTTCGAAATAGTTAGCAATCTGATTGGCTTTTAATATATCTCGATTAGCAATTGCTTTTTGAAGTTCGTAGTTATTATAATCTTTGCTGATACCTATATTTTGTTCTATCAATTCCGGAGTAATTCTTGGGCTTCCGGCCGGTAGCAATAAAGTAAGTTTATCTAATTCGTTTGTCAGTTTACTAAGGTCTGCTCCCAAATAGTCGGTAAGAAGTTGTGCCGCTTTAGGATCAATAGTAACTGATTTGTTTTGAAGATAGGAAACAATGAATCCGGGAATTTGATTATCATAATACTTTTTGGATTCGAACGAAACTCCTTTTGCCGAAATCTCTTTACCTAAAGGCTTTCTTCCATCTAATTTCCCGTACTTAAAGTTAATAACTAACACAGTTGAAGGTAATGGTGTTTTCACATAATGAATCAATTCATATATATCTTTCATTCCCTGCCCTTCTTTTACTACAACCAACTGCCGTTCTGCCATCATCGGATAACGTTTACAAGCATTAATTACGGTTGCCGCATTAGTTTCTGACCCATAAACTAAGGTTTGATTAAAATCCCGTTCGGATTCATCCAGCACTTTGTCAATTAAAAGGTCTGTCAATTGATCAATAAAATAAGATTCCTCCCCTTGAAACAAGTAAACAGGAGCAAAGACATTGTTCTCAATATCTTTTTTAATTTCTAAGAAAGACTTGTCTTTTGCCATTTTACCACTCAAAACGAAGGTGTCTTACTGTTTTATTCTGATCAATAATAGAACGAAGAGCTTGGATTCCGGTCATAACATGATCGTTTACAAAATTATGTGTAACAATCTGGTCGCTTTTCTCTGTTTTTATTCCCTCAGATATCATCGGTTGATCACTAACAAGAAGCAAAGCTCCGGTTGGAATTCGATTAGCAAATCCTACTGTAAAGAGCGTTGCAGTTTCCATATCGACTCCCATTGCACGGATTTTTCGCAAATAAGTTTTGAAATCTTCATCATGTTCCCAAACCCGCCGGTTAGTTGTATAAACTGTTCCTGTCCAATAGTCGCGTCCTCTGTCTCGGATAGCAGAAGAAACTGCTCGTAATAAGTTAAATGCCGGCAAAGAAGGTACTTCGGGTGGATAATAATCCGAAGAAGTTCCTTCTCCTCTAATAGCAGCAATCGGTAATATATAGTCTCCTACCGCATTTTGTTTCTTAATTCCTCCGCATTTGCCAAGAAATAATACGGCTTTAGGGTTAATGGCTCCCAAAAGGTCCATAATAGTAGCCGCATTGGCCGATCCCATGCCAAAGTTAACTATTGTAATGCCATTAGCCGAAGCATTAGGCATATTAGAATCTTGTCCGACAATGGGGACTTGATAATGATCGGCAAATATTTCGACGTATCTATTGAAGTTTGTCAAAAGAATATATTCCGAAAAATCTTCTAAAGCTCTTTTCGTATACCTTGGTAACCAATTAGCAACTATTTCTTGTTTTGTCTTCATATTTTAGTAATTTTGAGGACTATTTTTTGAAAAACAAAAATACTAAAAATATTTAGATATAATCATGCAACAACTAAATCTTCCGGCCGTAGACTTGAAAATATGCAAAAAAGAAGGAAAACAGTTTGTTTTTGATCAACTTCGTAAACAATATGTTAGATTTACTCCGGAAGAAGAAGTTCGTCAGACTTTTATTTCTTTTCTAATTCGGGAAAAAGGTTATCCGGAAGGATTATTGGCAAACGAAGTCTGTATTCGACTAGGAGATGTTAATCGTAGGTGTGATTCTGTATTATATGATACGTCTTTATGCCCCGTTATGATACTTGAGTACAAGGCTCCGAGTGTTATTATCAATCAAAATACTTTTGATCAAATAGCTCGTTATACTATTAGTTTGCCCGCTACTTGGCTTATTATTTCCAATGGATTACAACATTTTTGTTTTCATAAAGACAAAAAAAGTGGAGAATATTCTTTTTTTAAAGATATTCCCCACTTCAATTCCTTATTCTAACATTATTTTTCTTGTTCTAATACCCAAGCATCAGGAAACTCGGGAGCAAACTTTTTTATTACATTGTCCTTAAATTGGTCGGCCTGGTATTTATCGGCAAAAGTATCCAAAATTACACGATACATTTTTTTATCATTTTGTGCAATTGTTGGAGTATATCCTTGTTCTTTCAGTCTTTCCTGCAAAGAAGTAGCATTCGTTTTATTAACAAAACTACCAACAACGACACTATAAGCATTAACAGCAGGACCACTTACGGTTGTTAATCTTTCTTTCTGAGGAACTTCGGGAGCAGCAGGAGCTTTTTCTGTAGCGCCGACTTCTTCTATTACATAAACAGTTGGTTTTTTTGCAGTAGCTTGTTCGTATGAAGTTTGATAGTTACTTTGACTTGATTTACATCCAACTAACACAAACAAAGAAATAAACAGAATAGTGAATAGTGAGTTTTTTGAATTCATAACGTTATATATTGTTTAGCATGACAAAGATAAATAATATTCTTTATTTCGAAAATTTTTTTAGAAAATATACGAAAAACAGCAATAAGCTACATTGCTATCGATCAGAGGATTCCTTTCGTTGAGGGTAACTCATATTTATATATATTCCGTTCTATTGCCATTTTGATTGACTTTGCAAATGCTTTGAATATGCCCTCAATTTTATGGTGTTCGTTTTCCCCTTCTGCCTTAATATTAAGATTCATACGTGAAGAATCACTCAAAGATTTAAAGAAATGCATAACCATTTCTGTGGGCATATCTCCTACTCTTTCTCTCTTAAAGTCAACATTCCAGACCAACCAAGAGCGTCCTCCAAAATCAAGAGCAACCGAACAAAGGCAATCATCCATAGGTAAAGAAAATCCATAGCGTTCAATTCCTCGTTTATTTCCTAAAGCTTGGAGCAAAGACTCGCCTAAAGCGATGCCGGTATCTTCGATTGTATGATGTTCATCAACTAATAAATCTCCCTTTACACGAATAGTTAGATCAATTCCTGAATGTTTTCCGATTTGATCAAGCATATGATCGAAAAAATTTAATCCGGTAGTAATATTTGTTTGTCCTTTTCCGTCAAGGTTTAACTCTATGTATATATCAGTCTCCTGTGTTTTCCGCTGAACAATAGCGCGTCTTTCTCCGGCAAAAAGAAACTCTGCAACATCATCCCAATGAGTTGTTGCCAATGCACAAAAAGGTTTTAGATCCGGACGATTTTCCAGCAAAGATTCCTCATTAATTAGTATTGCCTTACAATCTAAATTCTTTGCCAGCTCTACATCTGTCAATCTATCACCAATAACATAAGAATGGGAAAGATCATATGACGGATTATTAATATATTGTGTCAGCATTGCTGTTCCCGGTTTACGAGTTGGTTTGTTTTCCTCCGGGAAAGAAGGATCAATATAAATTGCATCAAAATCTATTCCTTCACCATGTAGTATATCCAACATTTTTCCTTGCACAACATCAAAATTTTCTTTCGGATTAGCCGGAGTTCCCAAACCATCTTGATTTGTTACCATAACAAATTCGAAATTAAGATTTTTCCGAATGAAATATAAGTTGCGAATAACTCCCGGAAGAAAGTCCATTTGCTCTAAAGTATCTACTTGAAAAGTAACCGGCGGTTCTTGAATTAATGTCCCGTCCCTATCAATAAATAAGAGTGTTTTCATCTGTTATATTCTATAATCTTACAAAGGTAACCAATGAATTAGAATTACACAAAAAAGCCAAATAATCCTTCGTTATTTTAAATCATAATGTTTACCTTTGTCGCATTATAACAACTTAAACAATCATAATATGAAGAAAATAGCATTTATTTTAGTCTGTTTAATGATAGGATTTACTTCTTATGCACAACAAGCTGTCGTTTCTTTCGACGAAACTGTTCATGACTTTGGAACTATTGCAGAAAAAGGAGGGCGAGTTACTCACACATTTGAATTTACAAATATCAGCGACAAACCGATA
Organism: Bacteroidales bacterium OttesenSCG-928-M11; assembly: GCA_030265685.1. Lineage (GTDB taxonomy): Bacteria > Bacteroidota > Bacteroidia > Bacteroidales > Azobacteroidaceae > Azobacteroides. Next base: position 3,670 of record JAJDGO010000027.1, on the reverse strand, counting down.
ACTGTTTCCAGAGTAAAAGCATCCTGCGGATGTACTAGTCCTTCTTGGACAAAAACAGCCATTGAACCGGGAGCAAAAGGAAGTGTTTCGGCCACATATAGTCCTGCAGGACGTCCAGGTAAATTCAATAAATCACTTACCGTAACCTTGTCGGAAGGGCCAGTTGTACGTTTATCTATCAAAGGAGAAGTAACAAAAGCCGAAGTTAAACCGGAAGATACATATCCTGTCAATCTCGGGAACAACTTTTTAGTAAAATCGAGCGATCTTAATTTTGGGAATATAACTCCGGGAAGTGCAAAAAAAGTAACTTTAGAAGTATTTAATAATAACGATACCGAGCAAAAATTCCAGTTTAACAATTTACCTGCTCATATCTCTTCTACCGGAATCACAATTCCTTCAAAAACAGCAAACAAAGTAGAAATAACTTTACAAGCCGATAAACTAAAAAATGAATATGGAGCTTATAAAGGGGCACTTACTACTGAAACCAAAGGGATAATCAACTACAAAACAAACATTTTGGAAGATTATAGCAAAATGTCCGCCGAAGAAAAAGGTAATGCCGGCAAGATTAATGTTAATGATAAAGAAATAACATTAGATGCTAAGAATACTTCTTACACATTAAAAATATCTAACTCCGGAAAATCGAACTTAAATATCAAGGCAATTAAATCAAGTGATAATAAAGTATCTGTCAATAAAACCAATTTAACCATTAAACCGGAGAAGATTGGAGAAGTAAAAATAAAATATTCGGGTAAACCAATAGCAGAAGGAGTGTCTGTTATTACTATTTACTCTGATGATCCCAACACACCTATCAAAACAGTTCGAGTATCTGTAAAGCCTTGACAGATGGAATATCATCCGGAAAACGATCCAAAATACAAAGGCTTGGCGGTTAATGAAGGTGTTTCGTCCCCACCTTTAGTGAATCCTTACCAAAAGGAAAGGAAAAAACGCCAGTCATATACTCCATCTGAGTATGTAGAAAACATTCTGAAAGGCAATATAACCGTTCTTAGTCAAGCCGTCACTTTAGTTGAAAGCCAAAAGAACGAACATCAAGCTATTGCACAAGAAATCATAGAAAAATGTCTTCCTTATTCAGGCAACTCAGTTCGTATTGGAATAACCGGAGTTCCTGGAGCTGGGAAAAGTACTTCGATTGATGCTTTCGGGATGCATTTAATTCACGAATTAGGAAAGAAACTTGCTGTTTTAGCAATTGATCCGAGCAGCGAACGCTCCAAAGGCAGTATACTTGGAGATAAAACCCGAATGGAAGATATTTCGCGAGAAGCCAATGCTTTTATACGTCCCTCCCCATCTGCGGGTTCTTTAGGAGGAGTAGCTCGTAAAACCCGAGAAACAATTATTCTTTGCGAAGCCGCAGGATTTGATACCGTATTTGTAGAAACTGTTGGCGTAGGACAATCAGAAACTGCCGTCCACTCGATGGTCGATTTTTTCCTACTTATTCAATTAGCTGGGACAGGAGATGAGCTTCAAGGAATAAAACGAGGTATTATGGAGATGGCAGATGGTATTATTGTTAATAAATCAGACGGTAACAATATCGACAAAGCTAAACTTGCTGCCTCACAATATCGTAACGCTTTGCATCTTTTCCCTTTACCTCCTTCAGGATGGACGCCTAAAGTTTTGACTTATTCGGGATATTACAAATTAGGAATCAAAGAAATTTGGGATATGGTGTACGAATATGTCAACTTTACCAAAGAAAATGGATATTTTGATTATCGTCGTCACTCACAATCCAAATATTGGATGTATGAAAGTATTAATGAACAACTACGAAATCACTTTTATCATTCACCTGAAATAGAAAAAGAACTTAGGATTAAAGAACAACAAGTACTCAGTTCTGAAATAAGTTCGTTTGCAGCCGCAAAACAATTACTTGATAAATATTTTGGGGAAAACATTTAATATTCTATTTTCCCCAAGTACTTTAAAGCAGCTTGATCTTTTTTTTCAGATTAAGCTGCTTTATATTATCTGTTAATATCAATGAGACTTAACTACACCCGGCAAAGAGTATTTACCGGAAATAGTATCTTCGTCGGGTCCATATATTCTAAATACTAAATAAAATTGTTCGTCCGGAGCCGGAAGCCAATTCGTAGTTTTTCCGGATTTCGGCAAATCTTTTCCTATATACATCACTATTGATCCATCGTCTTCCGACTCAAGTTCCATACGAGAACTCAAACAATAACGGGAATAATCGTTTTCAACTAAAAAACCACTTTTGTTATACATAGTCACCGACCAAAAAAACTCCGGAGTCGGCAAAGTACCATTGGGGAAAGTAATAGTATAATCGGCATCAGAAGCATCGAGAATAAAACCATCTATATCATATAGTCCGGTATAATATACTGCTTCTTCAAGAGTATTAACATATATATATTGCCATGCTACTTTAGATCGAGTAGAATAATCATCTCCCCAACGACCCGAGTTTTCGGGAGATGTAGTCCATCCGTTAATAGCGTTTGAGTTTTCCTGTGTACTTGCTTCTATTCGACTACGAGCCGACTCAGCTCCAAGTTCTATTGCCTCCCATTGTTTTTGAGAAAAAATAGTTGGGTCATAAACTTCACCCGGTTTAATACCTAAAACTTTGTAGTCGGCCATCAATTTTTTGTCTTTATTGTTTTGGATATAAAACTGAACCATGTAGTTAAACATATTGAAAAAATCTTCTATATTTCCTGTCTTAGCATCATAAACTGCCGGCCAATTTAATTCATCAACTACTTTTGGTTCTGTTTCTATCAATTGGCTTAAAGGGGTTATCTCGTATTCTTTCTGAATATTAATCGCTTGCTCATCGGGATCGCTAAAAGCTTGAGTGCGAGCAAGTGCATAAATAATTGTAGAAGATACCTTTATTACATCATCAACATGAAGGTCTAACGGAATAGGATCATTCCAGTTACTTGGAGCAACAAGGTATTTACCCGGACCGGTACCCGTACTTCTCGACCCAATATAATCGGGGCAATTCGTAAAAATATCGACTAACTGTATACTAAAGTAACGATCTTCGATAAGTGGTACTGTTATCACAACCGGTTCGGCACGAAGATCGAGTACAGCAGCGGCATAATAAGTATCATTGTTTGGTGTGACGACAGTAAGATCTTCCGGACCCGCCAAATCTGTTTTCCCAACAAAACGATTAACAGGAGAATCAGCCAAAAGATCGCCGATAGCTTTATTATTTTCTACTGCGGCAAAAGCATATACATAAGCATCGTAAGCTAATGCTGCAAGTTGTTTTTCACTTGGCGACTTTTCCTTGTCATCATCGCAAGATATAATCGCAAATAACAAACACAGTAATATCAAAAGATTCTTTTTCATCTTATACATTATTAAATAAATAGTGGGTGCAAAATTAAAACAAAAAATAATAATTAACTAATTGGAGGGCACTTATCAAGTCAAAGTTCCCAACATCTATTATTCAATTAAATTAATAGCTTAGTCGATACATTCCTCCCGGCATACAATTAATGGCTCCTTTCATTTCTAATTCGAAAAGCAAAGGTGATAATTTATTCATTGCAAAGTCCAAATTCACACACAAGGTATTTAGATGCACACTTTTCTCTTTAGTTAGCAAATC
>JAJDGO010000026.1 GCA_030265685.1 Bacteroidales bacterium OttesenSCG-928-M11 | reverse complement strand
AGAAGGGAATTATAGAAATATATATGATCTAAGTAGAGCTTGCGTCCTACGCCTGTTCCTCCGGACAGTTTTATCTCGGAAATTTTTCTTTCGCTTGAATTGAGAAGAGAGGTTAAGTTTATCTCCAACTCGTTCCATGAATGAGGAGTCAATGTTATTGTTTTTGTTATAGAATAAGATTCGTACACAGCTTCAATTGTTAGGTGTAATACACTTCCCGGATAAGCACTGAGGTGAAGAGTATTCATATCTGTCAGCGTAAGTTTGTCGAATGTGATACTCTGATAATCAAAGTCTGAGAAGAAAAGAATAGAATTACCATTTCCATCATGAGCTGAAAAGATGGAGGTTGTTTGCTCTTCTTTCGGGAAATTAATGTCGGTTGTTCCACTATATTCTGTACTAAATAATGATACTACGTCTAATTCTTCGGGTTGTTTCGGCGCAGCAAGAATACCGGATACTACTTTTTCGATTATTATGTCTTTGAATAAAAATTCAGGGTATGAATCTTCGATACCTTCTATTCCTAAATTAAAATAAAGATCACAGTATTCAGATGAATCTTCCATCGTAAATTCGAAAGAAATAGTTTGCTCCGACAATTCAGGAGTAAATAAATAAGTTGCTCCTTGTACATTGCCTGATTCGGGATTCCCAATGTTAACAGAGAGTGTATGACCCTCTCTTGATGCTGACACCTTAAACGACAATCGGTATTTTACTCCCTTCTCAAAATACATATCATTTCCTAAGTATTGGGATTTTATAAGTTGATCATCGGAAGTATCATCTGTTAAACTCCCAAAAACACTTACTAAAACATCGTCTCCTTCATATAGGGTTAAACCATCGTCATGACAAAAGAAAGCGTTATTATCGTTTGTTATCCATCCATTCATAGAGGTATAAGGATCATGATTTTCTCCTTCCGGATAGCTGTGAGTAAGATCTTCGACGCTATCAAATATAGTAACTCCGCTTTCTGTTCCAAAAATAGTAGCATCCGGCATTACATTAAAAAGTAAAGCGTCAATCACCGGAGATTCTATTTTGTTATTTACATATATTCCATAATTCCCTGTAAAATTATAATAAGCCCAACTGTATTTTTCTTGTTCTAAATAACGTGCTACATAGGTAATCCATAAAGCGCGCGAATCCATGTCGGTATTGGACGATATTCCCAACTGAGATACATAAATCGGGAGATTTATTCCATTTACTTGTTCGGATAAATCGCTAATGATTTGTTCTCTATCTCCTTGTGCATCATCCCAAACAAGTCCGTTACCTCTTTTATATTGTATTGCAGCTATTAGATGATTGTCGTCCGGGAAATTCGACGTTTGATTAGTCACAACAGCTCGGTTAGAATTACTTTCCCTAATAGAAGAAAGAGTAGAAGAATTTTCAATCTCAAAGAGCAAAGCTTCAGGATAATAACGGAAAAAGTCAGCTATTTGCCAGGAAACGGTTGTCTTTTCCGGTAAAGTCAGAACTAATTTCAAGTTATTATCTAAAATATAATCTACAATAACTTGTATTGAGTCTAATAAAAAGCCCGGATTCAGATTATAAAATACGGAATCTGTATAACGATTTTCTAATGTCCAGTCTATAGGTAAACGAATATGTCCGAATTTGTTATTCTTATCACCTGCTCCGGCTATCTCGTCTACGTATGACTTGATTGTTTTTACTGACCAAACAGCATCTTCTTTATTCAGTAATTCTCCAAGATTAACACCTTTCCCTAATCCTGCATTTACGTCTGCAATATCAGAAGTTTCAAAGGGTTCTTCGTTATTATAAAAATAAAGATTATCCAGGTAATAATTCAATTCTTCACTGCCGGTTATCCCTATCTCGTTAATAGTTGTTGATGCGAAATCTTCTAAATCAGAAAGAGGTATATCCAATCTTAACCATTCATCATCGACAGACGACTTTGAAACAGTGTATTGGTTGTCATTTAAGAATAAGCTAAAATTAGCAGCATCCTTTGTCCATATATCAACATGGAGATGAGTCATGTCGGTTATATCTAAGCCACCTTCAAAAAGGATTGAAAATTCAGATACATTCTTAAATCTCCAAATCTGATCCTCTTTTACTGTAATAGTAGATGGTCTATACGAAAAGGAAGGAGAGATTTTAACTTCATAATAATCACTGAAGATAGGAATTAAATTTCCCTCTTTATTTATTACAGGAGGAATATAAGCAGGGTCTATTGGGATTTTCTTATCGGGAGCTTCCTCTATCGTATAGAAATATACATGATCCAAGTAGAGAGTATAGCTGCTATCCGAATCTTTATCGCTGATTAATTCAATAGCTGTGATTTTCCCATTTGTACGAGCTACAAATTCTTCAATATTAACATCCAAACTTGTCCATTTACCCGGAGCTGTAGTTTCAGAATATATTTCTTTCTCTAATTCGACATCCCCATTTTTATAGAGTAGCTTAATTGTTAAATTAAATCTTTCTTCCGGATAAAAATCAAGGTGAACATAGTTTTCGGTATCTAAATCCAAGTTTCCGGTATAGGTAATCGTTTGCTTTGTTAATTGATTGAATTGAAGTATTTCCGAGTCATTCGTATCAATAGCTGTCGTTTTCGTCGGATTAAAAACCAGTGAACTATTATCTGTTCCATATTTTGTGCTATAAAAATTAGCAACGTCTCCTACTTCTAATTCAGGAGTCTGAGCTGCCGGAAATTTCTCTTTATTTTCAGGAACATCCCCGTATTGTAAATAAATATGATCTAAAAACAATTTACGACCATCACCTGTACCTCCGGAAAATTCAATACTTGAAATGGTTGTTAAGCTTCCTAAATTAATCCCTATGTATTGCCACTCATGAGAGGGAAGCTTATAGCTCTCTTCTACAGTACCACCTTCTCCATTCACTTTAACTCTCAATCCGTGCATCTGACTTCCTGCAAAAACATTCAAATGTAAGGTCTTTTTATCGCCTATAGATATAGGGTTTGATAGAGTGATGGTCTGGTCTTCGAAATCGGCTATTTGAATAATTTTTCGATTGTCGTCATTGTTGCTGTCTTTAATGTATGACTGAGTACCTGTCCCAGAGAAAGAGGGAGAGGTCAAACCATATTTCGAGCTGAAAATATTTATTACCTCTTCGCTTGAAAGATTTGGAACCGGAGCCGCTTCATGTAATATTTCTACTTCTTCGATAAGTAAATCCTTAATAGACAAAGTAACCGATTCTTGCAAGATAGATAGCAACCGGAACGAAATTTTTCCTCCTGTGGGAGTATTGGGTAATACGTCGATAATAAACGAATATTCCGTATATTCTGTGCTCGGAGAAAAAATAAATTCGCTGGTTCCTCCGCTTTGTGCTTTTCCTTTCGTATCGTAATAACTGGAATTAGTACTTACTAAATAACTGATATTTTCCTTTGTTGAGGATGCCTTGAAAGTAATTCTACAAGTGGCACTTTTACCGTTCGAATAAATCAATCGTAAATCCGGATAACCCGAATCTTTCGAATTATTCGGATAGCCGGGCCCCCAGAATCCTCCTGTCGGAGTAAATGTTTTCTTTATTATAGTAGGAACATTTCCTTCACCGGTATCTTTGTTAGTCCATTCGGCTGATCCATTTTTGGAGTCGTTTAATTCATAGATGATTTCTGTACTCTCTATCTTATGAGCAGCTGGTTTTTTAGGAACGTCATTAGATAGCAATGCATCAACAATAGGCTTGTTATAAGTAATTGTATTGGAACTTTCAGAGTAGGACGCAATTCCATAGCCAGCACGAAATTCCCAATAAGCCCAACTATATCCTTGTTTTTCGAATAAATCTCGCATATAAGTAATCCACAACGAACGAGAGTCGGTCTCTGCTTTTTTCGTAGAACCAAACTCTCCTACATGAATAGGTACATTTGGATGTTTTTTCTGAAACCGGTCTGCTACCGTAATAAGAGTTCGTGGCAAATCGCGTTCTATTTGAGTGTCTTTCCAATCAATATCAGTATAAACTCCTTGTGATCCGGTTTCTCCCGGATTTGAGATATAACCGGGATTATAAAGATGTACAGTAGCAATTAAATTTTTTGCCAAATCGCCTGTTGGCCATGTTAGTCTTTCAAGATAATCGAAACCTCCCCAATCAAAAGGTGGAATTAATAAAGGACGGTTTGTATTGGCTCCTCCTCTTTCGCGTATAACAGGTATTGTTTTTGTAATCAATTCATACCAATCGCTTTCTTTCATCCTATAGGGTTTGGGGTTTTCAACCGATGTACCCGGATCGCGAGGCTCATTGAGTATTTCGAAGAAAAGCTTATGGTCATAGAATTTAAATTGATCTGCTATCTGCTCCCACATAGCAAAAAAACGTTTTTCATGACTACCGTAATCGTCATAAAAAGGATTGTAATGATGAATGTTTATAAGTACTTTTAAGTTTTTATCTAAAGAATAATCAATCACTTCTTTTACATCAGCCATAAATTCAGGATTGATTGTATATGGTTCTGTAGTTTCCGTTCTGTATATTCCCTCTCTCCCGGTTATATCATCTCCATCATCGTTTTTTCCCCATAAATCCCATCGTATAGGAATACGAATATGGTCAAATTTATTATCCGATTCGGCAACTTTGTTTATTGCATCAATTGCATCAATAAAATCCTTAGCTAATGCAATCGTAAATTTATTTCCTCCTGAAGGATTATATCCTTGTTCTTCAAAGGCATTACCTAAGTTAATTCCTCGTCCCAGTGCTTGATTGGCCTCCCACATAGAAGAGTACATCTGAGTTCCATCCACTTGATCGCTATAAAAATAGATGTTATCTAAAAAATAGATGGATTCGTCTCCAATTATTTCAATCTTAGTTATTGATTCTAATCCTTCCGGCAACTCAACATCAACGGATGTCCATTTATCTCCCGGTGTAGTATATGGATTTGATGTTTGGGGATAAACATAAGAATCATCACCATTCAGTTTAATCCGAAAACTTTTTGCCTCTTTGGTCCATACGTCTATATGAAAACGGTTCTTACCTGATATATTAATATTACTCTGAATAGATACATTAGCAGTATTACCAAATCTCCAGGTAGTAGCATTTGGATTGTCATCAATATTAAAGTCGAGTTTCGAAGGAGTAAATTCAAAGGAAGTAGTTATATCTGTATAGGCATTACTAAAAATAGACGTTACTTTATCTTCTCTCCAAACAGAAGAGAGACGGGGAGGAGTAATCGCTTCGTTAGCAGGAACTGTTTTGTCTTTGGTATAGAGGATGATATTGTCGATATAAAAAATTTCCGGATCTTCAGAGTAAGATTGAAGTCTAAGTCTATTAACCGGCAATTTGTTCGAATCAAGAGTAAAATTACTTAAGGGAACGTCATACGTTATCCACTTCTTAGTTGAAGATCCGGACACGTTGACTTGTCCCGTAAGAGGACTTGAAGGAGAACCACCTTCTAATTTGAACATCATGAAATTACTGGACTTTTCATTTTCGGTCCAGATGTCAAAGCGAATTCGTTCATATTGACTAAGAAATACAGAAGATAGTTCTTCTCCTAAAATGGGAATTAGTACGGCAGCTCCAGTTGAATTACCTGAGGGTGCAGTCCATTGCACTTGAAGAGCTTTTTTCCCAAGTATCTCAACTTCCGTCATCGTTGCTCCACTCCAACTACTATAATTCGATAAATTTAAGTTAGTTACATTATCGGTATATAAATAATGGACTATATCGGTTGAACTGAACGTTACTTCATTCATTTCATCCGGTTGGGAAATTTCTGATGTTTTTGCAAATATATTTACTATTAAGCAATTGGTTATTAGGAGAATTGAACTAAATAAAAATCGCAACTTCATTATTTTGTTGTTTTTGGTGTGAAAAATTGAATTATTATAAAACAAGGAAAGAGTTGCTAACTTTCAGCAACTCTTATAATCCTCTATATTAAACCATTATGTACTTACTTCCGAAAGCAATATTTTCTCTTTTTTAATGTAAATAAGCAATAAACACAAGACAGAATAAGCAATAGGGGAATCGCATCTTCAATAGGGTTTGGCTCCACTGGAGGTTGCGTTCTCATAATCTCATCTGTATCCTGTTTATTTTCTGTCCATAATATACTATTTCCAGCTGACGAAAAATCCATCTGTTCTGAGAAATAAGAAGTATTTGGATGTAAATTATATTCTAAATTATTTAACTCTGTTTGAAATGACATAAATAATATCGCGTATGTGTGTTTATTAATAATTATTTTAGTATAACTCGCTGATTGATGATTTTATTATTCGAAATAAATCGAATGATATACACTCCTGCCGGCAAGTTTGTTTCAAAGTTGGTTCGGGTTTGCGCCGCAACTTTTTCCTTTTGAATCAGTTTACCGATCGTATCATAAAGCTCTACTGTTCCTTCGCTACCATTGTTTTCTATCCAAAAACTTTTCTTAGCACTATATATTTTTACAGAATCTTCTTCAGGAGTAATAATCTCATTAGGTTCTTCCGGCTCATTTTCGATAAAGAAGATTCTAAAACGTTTTTGTATTGTACCTGTATTCGGTTCTATAAATTGATATACAGAGCCTGGCAAAGAAATATCAATTGTATCATTCAATAATATATCTTCTAAGTAAAGTTTTTCGTCTTCGATCTCATGATTAAATACCAATTCATATTCTACCAACTCTTCCGATTCTGCTTCTTCAGAATTAGCCGAACGTAAATTACCTACCATAATACCAAAATAAGTATTGTCTATATCGTCCATTGTGCTCACTTGATAATAAGAATCTTCTAATTCAACTCCTTCTTCTTCTTCAATTGTAAAGATAGATAGAGGATAAGAAGGATTTGGAAAAGTTCGTCCATCCCAACCATTGTTAAAACCTTTGGCACAATCGGGCTGAGTAAATAAAAGTACTTTGTCAAAGTATCCTTCTTGTCGTAATTCTACCGAAAGTTTTAATTCGGAATCTACTACTTGAGACGGCGCTCTTTGTAGTTCTACCTCTTTACTTATTGCTGTGTAATCGAAAGAGATTGTATTATTTGTTGTTGCATCTTTATTTAGGATAACTGTAAATGCTTGTTGAGAGGGAATGTACTGAGGCAAGCCATCTTTTCCCGCATTATTTTGAGGAATGACAATCGAGCGACCCGGAGCATTCTCTCCTGAATTTTCATTCCAATCTCCATTACTTCCGGTATTGTAGATATAGACAGAGTTCTGAATATTGCTTCCAAAAGTTATTTGTTTGATATCCAATCCGGCAGTATAAGGATTACTTAAAAGATTATGCCCATCGTTTGCTTCTTGATCTAACCAAACAGCAGGGTTAGGAGTCCATTTATAATACGCTAGTGTTTTACTAATAGGCGCATTGGTCAACGTGCCCTTCCATTGGTAAACTTTATTACTTGGATAGTAAATACAATATCCTTCCGAACCCGGCGTGAAAGTAGAACCCGGCGCTTTCCAATAAGGAGAACCTGTTCCTCCTCCGGCATAGTTATTTTTTGCCGTCGGATCAAACTGATAGATAGTTGAGCCTGACATGGATAAAGCTGCAGTCTGTCCGGTTACTGCCGGAGCAAAATATTGCCAACGATATTCATAAACGTTATTCGAGCCGTTTGTTGTTGCCCAAGCAGTCGTTTTCTCGGCTTTCGAAAACATCTCTACTGTTGCATCAATGTTGTTATTATTATTAGCTATATTGTAGACAAATGTTGCATTCGGACGAGGATTAATCGGGAATAGATATTTTTTAGTATCCATACCTGTTTCTGTTGTTCCAACCTCTCGAGATTTGATCACCAAACCGGCAGTTCCGGCACTATTAGATACCGTTCCTTTTGCTTGAACATATTTGTCGGCTGCAATTTCTAAGTTTCCGCCTGAATTTATTGTCAAGTTACGATTAACATATAAAAAGTCGTGATAGCTAACCAATCTACTACTACTACTTGTCAAATCATAGACTTCATTATTATAGATACCGTGTCGCGGTATGCGTTGTCCGGCATAAGGACGGTAAGTTTGAGGTTTGCTTTCATCCCAACTTGTTATAGGAAGCTTTGTTTCGGAAGTGGAATTTGTGAACCCTAAATTTGTATTGTACCAAGTACACATCAACCCTCCTAAATGTAGCTTGCTTGCTTTCGTTTCATTTGGATATGTGATGGAGGTTTCATTTTGATTGATTATAGTAAAATCATTCAAAACATTTAGAGTAATTCCTGTTGGTTCCTCGTCTTTCCATGGCTTTGCCCCATGCAATAAAACAAAGTATTGAGATTTATTATCCAAAGTGATATTGTCTATCGCTTTGTTTGTAAATATATTCTCGAATATATGTTGGGCTGCAGCTCCTTTGTATGTTTCATTAACGGTATGTCCGTCATTTCCGGCATAAATTATTTCGGAACCGCTTGCGTTTGCCAAAAGTTTGTTAGCAGCAACACTTTCTAATCCGATGTATCCGGTTACGGTCAATTTCTTTCCATTCAGGTTAATACTTTGTACTACATCGCTATAAATGTCGTGAACTGTATAGTCTGAATCAAGAATTATCTGATAACTTGTACCTTCTTGGAATACGACATCATTATATCCTGTATCCACTCCCGGAATTTTTCCTTCTCCCCAATTGGAAACATTGGTCCATTTTGTTCTATTGGCAGGAATACCGTTTCCACCTTTCCAATAATTTCCGAAAGTTGTATTCGCCACACCCATTGTTGGTAAATACTCGCGACGTTTTACTTTGTTTATATCCATATTGGAATCAGCATCCATGTTGGAAGAAGTAATTGTAGCAATATTGGTATCTGAATCCACTTTTGTAGCAAGAGTTTTTAATCCCAGACTTACTACATCGGTTCTCTTACCTCCAATAAAGCGTTTAGGAGCTAAATTGGTTTTGAGATTATCCAAACCGGTTATGCTGCTCATTGAAATATTTGTCCAAGCAGATGGAGTAGCCGTTGAATTGAACTCCGGATATAAGAAACGACTATGATGATCGTGTTCTACTTCTTTACCCAGATAAGATATTGGATTAGAGAACTTCCAGTTATCAAACGTTTTGATGTTTGTCATCTCCGGATAACTATTGATTTTACTAAGTGCTCCAAGCATATATCCTCCGGCCGGTACATAATAGTTATTGTAGTCGAAGTAAGCTGTTTTCAGACGGTAGTCGGGAGCTACTATATAATATATCAAGCCATTGTCATTCAAGTTAACAAAATTATTATTCCATACGTTTAGTGTACCTTTTTGATGAGTTCCATCTTTTCCTGCTCGATAGTCATGAACCAAGCCAGCTGAAGAATTACCATTTGCTTCTAATTTTGCATCTTTAGTTATAAAAACAGTATTATGAAATACATTGACAACTCCTTCTGAATCGTTTATAGCATGATATATTCCGGTAAGAGGAGTTGTTACTCCACTGAAACTATCTGTTCCCTTAGCCTGAATATAAGAAATATTGTTATAACAGTTGATAACGCCATTATCAGCTCCTGACGAATTGACCAGGTTGATAGCTGCTGATGCTCTTAATGCCGAAGCAGTTAATTTGAATTCATTAAATCCAATGACGTTGTTGTATATATCCAATTGTTGGTTGCTGTGTGCCGGATATTTTAGAGTGCTTAAACGTCCGCTAATAGCAGAAATATCTGCATAAGAACTCATCGTTTTAGTTCCGGTGTGTCCAAACAAAATTCGGTTGTTTCTAATAGTCCCGGCAGTTGAAGTCCCGGCAGTTGAAGTCTCGCCGGAAGAGTTAGAAATTTGAGCAAAAATACCGGCGATAATAACAGAACTGTTTGGCGCATCTTCTGTAAAATCGACGTTGAAATTGTAAATATCATTATCTTCTATTATTACACGACATTTTCCACCATAAATCACAGAATAAATTCCGGTTGAAAGATAGCGTTGAGAGCCCGATATATCTGCGGCTTTTGATTTAAGTTCTATGTCGTGTATTTTATTTTCTTTTACAAGGCATAGACCATCAGTCGTTGTAATTCCGTTAAAAGAACCAATTTGAGATTCAATAAACGTTCCGTTACTTTCGTAAAGTCCCGACCCGTTATTATTGATATTAATATTAGCGATTTCGTTGTTGTAAATCAATGCGTATGCCGAAGTTTCATCCACAGTTATCGCGCTCCCCGGATGAGAACAAGTTACCTCGATACCATACAGAGTTCCTTGAACGGCACCGGTTCCATGTCCTATTGTCATAATTCCGCCACCCAGATTCGCAGCTTTTCCTCCTATTTTATTATCTGTTATTCTAACAGGGGTTGTTTTATCTTTAGGGCTGATGGCTACTTTTATGAACGATCGGTAATTAATAGTATCTGTACAGTTGAAATCAGCTGTTTCGTAGAAATGATTCCCCGTAACAGTAACTTCGTTTGCACTTTCACTTGGTTTGGTTCTTCCGTCAATTGAAATTACTGAAGCATCACCCCGATCGTTTTCAGCAGGTCGTCCCGGGAATAAACAATTCTCAAAATAGTTATCGATTATTTTTATTGTATTTGCATTTGATTGAATGGCTCTTACCGGACGAGTAGTTTCATTTTTTCCTTGAAATTTACAATCTCTTATGGTTACATTTTCCGCATATCTAACATTTATCGTACAGTTAAATTTTCGTTCCGAACCACCTGTTACGAGAGGAGTATCCCCTAATCGATCTCCTTGCAGAATCAAGCTCTGCGAATCTCCGTTCTTGTTTAGTCGTCCATCAATAGTTACATTGGCGGCTCCGTTATCAAATACAAACAAAGACCTCCAGCTTTCTTTATCCGAACCTACATGTTGTACTGTCCATTTATCTCCTGTATTTCCTTTAGGGTAAATAGTTAAGGAAGTCCATTTGACGTTTTCTTTGCTATCGATGTAGATTATATTTGGTTCTACACTATTATCAATAACCGCAATTTCAAGATCTCCGGTTTGGTTTTTGGCTGCATCAACAGCTTCTTTAATCGAATAGTATTGAACTTCGTTTAATTCAGCTACCGGTCCTGAATTTATTTTCCCAAAATAGAAATATACATTATCTACATATATAGTTCCGCTCCCGGTAAATTGGATGCTATTAATGTTAGAATAAGAACTTCCTAACAAACGAGATGCAGGCATTTCGATAGACGTCCATCCACTTGGATTAAGTAAAGCGGAAGGTATACTGACTGCATCTCTCCCATTTACAGATATTGCCAGTTCCGGATTCGAAACAGAGGGATCAATCCAAACGTCAAAATGAAATACATTAGCCAAGTCTCCTGCACTTGTAGTAAGAGAAGTGCCACTGTTCATAGTGACAACAGAAGGTAATGAGGTAAATTTCATTGATTCTTGAGCTGAATTATCATCTTCATCTGTATATTCATATTTTTGAGAATTGCTCCATGCATTTACTGTTGAATTTAAGCTCCCGCCGGTTGAGTATTGTCCGTAAATAGGAATCACAGAAGAAGATTCGTGCACAGCATTTTCCGGTGCAATATTCGGAGCATAAATAATTTTTTCGTAAAAGTAGATATTGTCAACATTGAGTGTTACTTCACCAGCAAATTGGTTTAACGAGACCCGTAAACTACTTATATTATTTAATACATCCTCTAATGTAAAATCACCATAAGCTTTAATTAAGGTAGATAATCTCACATCGAATTGATACCATTCGTCGCCGTCGGTAGAACTTGCGGATGTTGGAATAGCGGTGTAAAAATAACTGTAGCCACTTGCCGGACTGTATAGCTGAACTTGCATCTTACTTCCTATACCTGCCGGCAAGGGAGTGTCGAGCCAAACATCGAAATGGAGATAATTATATTTTTTTTCAATCGCATTGATGCGTTTATCAGTGTCTATAGTAAAAATGGAATAAGCAGCTTTAGTAGCATCTGTATTTGTTAGGGTTGTGTTCCAAATCCAATCTCCTTCTTCTATTTGATAATCAGAACCTACCGAAGTCGAAGTCCCAGTCGAACCAGAAGTCCAAGCTCCTATAGTCTCATAATTATCTGCATCGCTATATACCGAAGTATATGAACCGGCTACACGAGCAGGAGGAATTGGCGCCGGCGTGCCTGGAGCTCCGGGTGGAACATATTTATACAGATAAATATTGTCTATAAAAATAGTAGTGCCGGTAGTTACTGTCCCGTTAGTGAATTGAATGCCCTTCAAAGTCATATCCGTCGAATTCCCATACAAGTCAACTAAGTCTATTTCGTAGGTTTTCCAAGAATTTGTTTCATCGGCAGTAATAGCTTTTAAATATACAGGACCTATACCAGCGGTGTCATATAAATAAAATCTTAGGTAATTGTCAACAGTTGCATCGGGCGACCATACATCAAAACGGATTTTGTTATATGTCTGTGTCAATTCTGCAATGGTTTTTTGATTATCGGAACTTAGACTAAACCGGATTCCTGAACTGCCTATCGATTGACCTGCCGTCGATTCTACTTTGTATGCTTTCCTTGCGGAAATGGGGTCGGTATATTCCGAAACCTTACCTGAAAAAGCTGCCCATGTAGTAGGAGTTCCTGTTATCATACTACCATCAGTATCCGAATAGATGGAATATAGTGCAGTGTGTTCCGGCTCTTGAAACTCTCTGGGATGTCCGGGAGGAATATAAGGCTCGGCGGCAAAACAGATGTTGGCTACATAGGCTTCTACGCCTTCTTCTTTTGTTTGCCATTGCAAATAAGTTATGGGTGTTGCGCCGGTAACAGTAGTCTTGGATAGATCCACAACATTTAATGTCCATCCGTCTGATAAGTTGAAAGATGCTATGTAACCTGTAACATTTGTTCCGTTGACAGTGAGGTATTTATTTGCACCCTTAGATACAAAGTAAATATATTTTTGTTCATCATATTTGAATTCAGCAAAAGTTAATCTTAAAGTCTTCCAGGCTCCTGAAGTAGACTTGAAAGTACAACCGTAATCATCCTCAATCATTACTGATGGCTGAGTACCGACGTCTGATACCTTATTTGATTCCCTTGAGAAAGCGAAACCAGTTCTTTTCCCCGAAGTGCCGTAGATAGAAGTCTTGGCGACTCCGGCAGGAATAATATCTGTATCTTCCATAGGGTTGGGTGGTACTTGCGCCTTCATTACGCCAACGCTACATAATAACATTAAAAGAAATAAATAGAATGTTTTTTTGGGACGTAGTTTCGTCCTGTTGTTGCTTAGTTGTAAGGGTGATCTGTTCATATTTCTTATTTTTTTTTGCTTTTGATAATATACCAACTCTCTATGAGTTTAGAGATTGAGGGAAGAAAATTTTGTAAAAAAAATACGGATCAAAAAGACGAATTGTATTCTTTTTCTGATCTGTGAATGTTTGTTATCCTTAAGATTTATCATAATGTATGTGCGTACTAAGAGCTTGAAACAAGCATTCTCGTTGTATTTACGCCGACAAAGGTATGAATAAATACGTATAAACTATTAATTAAGACTTGGAATTATTATTTTTTAACACAAATATAGGATAACAAGAAAAAAAGATACTATAACTTGGGTAAACTTATAGTATCTTTTGGTCTATTTTCTGTACAGAAAAGTTAAAAAAGATACAAGAACATGGCGAACTCATTTAAATAAGTTCGACGAATCGGATTTATGATTATTTGATTTTTTTACTTCGCCACACTATTAATCAATACTGAAGCATAAACAGCAACACCTTCTTCGCGACCTACAAAACCCATTTTCTCGGAAGTAGTCGCTTTTATCGAAAGATCGTTCGGATCAACCTTCATAACTTCAGACAAACAGGTTGTCATAGCCGGAATATATGGATTTAATTTCGGATTTTCGGCACAAACAGTAATGTCGGCATTGCCTAATTCGTATCCTTTACCGCGAAGTAAATGCATTGTTTCGGCAAGCAATATTTTACTGTCTATATTTTTATATTTTTTATCCGTATCGGGGAAATGATAACCAATATCCCGAAGGTTGGCAGCTCCGAGAAGTGCATCGCAAAGAGCATGAATAAGGACATCCGCATCCGAATGTCCTTTTAATCCTTTATCGTATTGAATCCGGATACCACCCAACCACAATTCGCGATCTTGAGCAAATTGATGTACGTCGTATCCAAATCCTATTCTAAACTTCATTTTATATTATTTCATCAATCCTGCTAATCCGTCCATATCGAAACTAAGAGAGAAACGCAAAGTCTGATCAAGCGGATTTGATGTTACGGTAGAAATTAAGTATGCAACATCCAACTGGAAAGCTGTCATCTTAAAACCAGCACCTAAAGAGAAGTATTTACGATTTCCTTTTCTTTCGTGTTCGTGAAAATATCCACCACGAACAAAGAATTGATTATCGTAAGCATACTCGGCACCTACCGACCAAGTAATTTCTTCTAATTCTTCCGAAAATCCTCCCGGTGCATCCGAGAATGACTTGAAGATACCTGAAATCGGAGAAATTTCATTATACTCGTCTCTTTTTATTTGCTGCTCATCGTCAGACAAGCCGGTCAAGTCGGGAGGAGTAGGAACCAATAGTTTATTTAGGTCGACACTAAATGCTATTGTATTATAATCATCCATCGGATAAAGCAAAGATGTACCTATCCGAAGATTAGTAGGAAGAAAAGTTTTATTATTTCCGTCATCATACGAAATCTTGTTACCGATATTAGAAATATTAAATCCTAATCCCCAAAGACATTCGCTCGCTCCTAACATAACATAGTTGTTGTAGTAACCGGCAATATCGGCAGCAACAGAAGTTCCCGGAGTAATACCGTCTTCGCTTGTTCCTAAATCAGAACGAATATAACGAATAGCAGCGGCACCGGAAAATGTTTCTGAGAATTTCAATGAGTAACTAATATCAACTGCCATTTCATAGGGCTTAACCGATCCTAAGTCATAGCCTCCGGATCCGCTTCCCGTTAGGTTAATTTCGCCTAATGAGAAATAGCGAAGAGAAAAAGCCAACGCTTGGTTATCATTACTTCCTAATTTATAAAATCCCGCCAAATACATTAAGTCAATATCATCGACTAATTTTCTTAACCAAGGAGTATAAGAAAGGGCAGCACCTGCTTTGCTATACGCAAAAGCATATTTTGCCGGATTCCAATATTGAGAAAATACATCCGGATCAGTAGCAGCTCCGACATCTCCCATACCACCCCCACGAGCATCGGGAGCAATAGTTAAAGAAGGAACTCCGGTTTCTAACGGATTAAAAGCTTGTTTCGGATTATCATCAGCCATAACAACTGTTGATGTAAATAGGCACAAGGCTGTTAGTAATATCAATCTTACTTTGTTCATGCGTAATTAAGTTATTTGTATCTATTAACTGATAAAGCGTTTTTTTATTGTCCTAAAACTATTAACTTTTTTGCTTTTGTAGTTGCTTTCCCGTTCGGAGTACTTATTATCGCTTTATAGATATATGTTCCCGGAGCAACTCTTGAGTTTTTGCCATCGACCAAAGTCCAATCAACAGTTAAGCAATTATCCCAGTTGGAAGAAGCGGTTTCTCTATAATTCCAGATTGCACGTCCGGTTAAATCATAAACAAAAATCTCAACTCCCAATTTCGACTCAGGTCTATCGTGAATGATTTCGAAAGTTGTTTTTACTCTCGCCGGATTATCACTTGCAATAACATCTATTACATCCGGACGAAGTTTACTATCAACGACAAAAGAAAGTGTTTTAACGGTCGGATTATTCAAAATATCCCAAATTGTAAAAGTAAGTATATATTCTCCGTCTTGAAGTTCGGGAATGGAATATTTGATTTCGCCCATACCATCATTCAAAACAGTATAGTATGAATTTAGATTATAGCCCACTCGAGGCACACTATTTATACTAATCGTAATATCATGTCCTAATCCGCTTCCTGCCACATTTATACCCTCTTCATCATATACCTTTGCATAGAAGAATGGAGTAGCATTAACCTTATCTCCCTCCTTAAACGAAGAAGAGTTTAAATACATCTCTATTATTTCCGGAGAATCTTCTGTCCACTCGCCATCATTGTTCGAGCCAAATAATTTATAGTTTATAAAATATCCATTGGCATCGATGCCGCTTTCATTATCTAAGGCATAGAAGTTTATCTTTCCTAAGCTATTTTCATCATCATTATACGAAATATCCAAAGGAACAATGAATGAAACAGAGAATCGACCATCTTTAACATCATCTGTACCAACATGAATAACATTAGGATAATCAGTAAAAGTAAATGGTTTTTCTGTTTTAGTGTTTACATGAGTTGATCTGAATGTTTGTTTTGTATCAAATACGGACGTTTTAATATCTCCATTGAAATCGGTGATAATGTTTCCTTCCTGATCGGTAATATATCCTTCTAAAGTAACTTTGTCCAAAGCTCTGAATTGGAAAGTATTTTGAACATATTTGCCATCTTCGTCCGTATATCCTAAATCTTCACCATTGATTTTTTCCAAATTAACAGTCATTTCCGGATAGTTCAATTTCAACGCAGGGTCTCCCAACAAAATAAAGTTCAATTTATTATTATCTTTCCCCAATTCATTTTTACTTAATCTCATTATATCACCAATTCGCAATCGTTCGCCATTCGGCTTAGAAAAGATATGATGCATAAATTTGTCACTAAGTTCGTAGTTTCTTGAGCTACTAACAACCCGAGAAGTAGTAAACAAAGCAATACCTCCGCTATTCTTATTCAAAAGAACCTCTATACCTCCCGAAGTATTAAATCCATCCGGCCAACCAAAATCACAAGTAGCAGTAATCCACAACGGTAAATGCTCAAAAGACATTTGTCGAACATCTGAAATATTGAGCATATCTTCGGCCGACAAAGCTTTAGTGCTACCATGTCCCATATAATCAACAAGAAAACATCCTTCTTTCAAAGCAGACATAAGCTTATTCTTAGCACCCGGAATCGTTGTTTTTCCGTTTACATCTACCGATTCGAATGCATCCATATAAGACTTATAGACAATATATTCTTTGTGATTATTTTCTACATAAGTTGCTAATATATCAATATCTCGAGCATGGTGACAATAATTGGAGCCGGATTCATAATCTGTATTGTCGGCTGCAAAAATTATTCTATTTTTCCAATCACTTTGTTTGCCATTCTTATAGTTGATTATTTTATTTACAACATTAAATGCCTGTTCTGTAGAACTCACCGGAAGTCTACCAACTGCAATATCAAGTGTATTATTCATCAAGTCTGACTCAACTCCTTCTTTATCATCAAGAAATCCGAAGTAATCGTCTGTCCCAACAGAAGAATATTCACTAATCGAATTTTCCACTTGAAAAGTCAATAAATAGTATCGAGGATCCATTTTAGAACCTGTAGTAGTTAAATGTCTATTATCAAATATACCGCGACCAAATAATAATAAATATTTTGGTTTTACACTATCTGTTTCTGCGCGATCATAAAACATTTTCATAAATCGACGATAAGCTGTAGCATCTTTTATTCCGGACGAAAATTCATTATAAATCAACTCCGGGCGTATTACCTCTACTGACAATCCTTCTTCTCTATGAGTTTCAGCAAGAGTTTCGGCATAAGGCAAATAGATTTCCGGAGAAATAATAATCATATCCGTTTGTTCCAAACCATGCAAGTTTTGATTTTTCACAACTCCAATTACTTCCGGTTTTTGAAACAACTTTGCAGGGTCTAACATAACATACTCTTTTAAGAATGTATCTGCTTCTGCAGAAAATTGCAAAATATTGTTTGAATAAGATGTTTCTACTAATTGAGTATCAAAATTTCCTGAAATATCCCAAACTAAATAATTGGAAGAAGCATTACTTATTTCGTAAGTGACGTTTTTCGTTCGGCTTTCTTTATTTCTAAAGAAGGTAAAAGGAGATGTATTGTAAAATTGAAGTTTCCGTTTATAATTCAACGAAATATAGTTCAAATAACTTACTCCGCTTGATTGATATGATAGATTAACTACCGTATTTTCGCTTTTATCTCCAGTCCAAGACGAAATACCATAGGCTTTAGTTGCCGGAACATATTCAGAAGGAGTATTCACTGATAGTTCAAGAATCTTGTTTCCTAAAATAGATAAAGTTACATTGGTTAATTGTTCGGGAGATCCAACAAAATAAAGGCATGCCTTTCCATCATCAGAGGTAATTCCCGGTAGGGAAAAATAAAAATCTTGAGAAGATTTGCTCATAAAACTTTCCCCAAATAGTTCTCTTCCCGTTTCTGTTATCTGAACAATATCTTTTTCATGAACAGCATAATCATCAAAAGTTGAAAGCGTTGTTGTTTCTGCCAATTCTTCTTCCGAAGAAGAATCAATTACAGGCATTTCTTTAAAACCCTCTTCACTTTCGGTAAGAAAATAAGAACCAAACAAAGAATAGGGATTATTTCTATGTTCAAAATAATCGGATCTGGCATTATACGTCCAGCCAACAACACCTCTTCCATAAAAAAGAATAAAATCGCCAGCTCCAAATACATTATCATTACCTTTATTAATCCAAACAGAAACTTCAGGTAAATCATCGACATAGGGTTTTGTGAAATCCGTATCAATCATCCATCCCCCATAGCCATATAACTTTACTTTGGAAGGATCGGAAAATCCCATAGATTTTATGTCTTCGTATGTCAATTTATAGATTGCATTTTCAGAAGTTTTAATTTGAACCCATTTCCCTTCTGATAAAACGGAAGTAAGAGTATAGCGAGAACCGTCGTTATTTGCATATAACGACAAAGTAAAAGAAAAAAGAAAAAAGAGTAGTAAAGAGGAAAGAATTACCCTTCGTTGTTTTTGGCTTTCATCAAATAGTTTAGTCATATCTATTTTATTTTAAAATCTAATACTTTTTTATTACAAATAAAACCTTCCAGTCGATCATTAATATTTAACTTCCCAACTCCTACCGGAGTACCTGTAAATATTAAATCTCCAATTTTCAATGTAAAAAAACGACTAACATAAGCTATAATCTCATCTATCGTAAAAAGTTGATCTTTCGTATTCCCCGATTGAACTTCTTTTTCATTTATATTCAATGAAAACGATATATTATTAACATCTTCCGCTAATTCGTCAAGAGAAATAAAATTTCCAATTGCTGCTGAATTATCAAAAGCCTTACAGATTTCCCAAGGCAAACCATCTGCTCTTAATTTTTCTTGCAAATCTCGCGCCGTAATATCTATTCCTACAGTTACTTCTTTATAATATCGGTGAGCGAAACGTTTTGCTATATTCTTTCCTAAACGATTTATCCTCACAACTACCTCTGTTTCGTATTGGATGTCTTCGGAATAATCCGGAATATAAAAAGGTTTTCCATCCTTTAATAAAGAAGAGTCCGGCTTTAGAAATACTACAGGCTCTTTATGTACTAACGAGTTTTGTAATTCTTTATTGTGAGAGGCATAGTTCATGCCTATACATATGATTTTCATAACGATTTTATTCTATATAGACTTCCAAAAGCTTACTTCGTTCTTGAAATTTTATTATTGCTTGTTTGTTCTCTGCCGGAATTAAGATAGTTTCTCCTTGTTTTAGTTCAATCGAATAACTATCGTCTGAAATTTCCACATACCCCTCAACACATATATAAATATTAAATGACTCATTTTCTTTCACTTTATATGAATCACCTTTTTCTAATGTTATTAAATTTGTTGAAAAATACGGACACCGGACAAGCGATTTTTTCTCTATTCCTTCGCTATTACATTTCTTTTCATAGTTTGCATTATAATCAATCGCGTTTTGAGCTAAGTCGGTATGTAGTTCTCTAAGATTTCCTTGTTGATCTTTTCGATCATAATCATATATACGGTAAGTAATATCTGAAGGTTGTTGAATTTCGGCAATAAAGCAACCGGAACCAATAGCATGAACGCAGCCAGCAGGAAGAAAGAAAGCATCGCCTTTCTGAACTTGATACTTTTTAAGACAATTGATAAAAGTACCCTTATTCAGACTTTCAAGATAAAGCTGAGGAGTCATTTTTTGATTGAAACCAAGATATATATAAGCTTCCGGTTCGGCATCAACAACATACCACATCTCTGTTTTTCCCGACGAATTATGTCTTTCTTTGGCTAATTGATCATTCGGATGAACTTGAATAGACAATGGTTTCTTTGCATCGATAAACTTGATTAAAAGAGGAAAGCCATTGCCAAATAATTCGAGAGAGTTTTTCCCAATCAAACGTTCTTTATATTCAAAAAGAAGCTCTTCCAACGTTTTTCCTTTTAATTTCCCATTGGAAACTATCGAAACATAATTTGGGATAGAACTAATTTCCCAACTTTCTCCAATACAATCCTCTAAAGATTCGGTTCGCTTGAATCGACATATTTTATTTCCACCCCAAACAACTTGCTTATAGATAGGGGCAAATTTTAATGGGTAGAGTTTTATTTCATTCATTTCTTTTTAACACAATAGCCGTTCTTGCCGGCAAATATAACTTTAGCCACTCTTTTCCTTCCTTCTTATACAAAGGATCCGAAAGAGTGAAATGAGGAATTGAATCGTCAATCAAACCATATCCTCCAAATGAAAAACTATCTGTATTAAGGACTACTTCATACTTCCCGGGAGGAACTAAAAATCCATACCCCTCAAATGACTGGGTTGGGTTAAAATTGAAAACAAAGACATAATCATCTCTTCTAAAAGCAAGTATTTGATCGTTATCGTTATCCCAAACTTTATTAATAGGAGTCTCTTGAAATTTTTTAATCCCTCCTATCAAATGGATCATTTCTTTATCAAAATTACCTAGATATTGGTACTTCAAATCATTCCTATCTACCAAATCCCATTGCCTACGAGCATATTTATACGACCAACCATTATCTTGTCGAGGAAAATCAATCCATTCCGGATGACCAAATTCATTCCCCATAAAATTCAAATATCCTCCATTTATTGTAGATGCGGTTATCAATCGAATTATTTTATGTAAAGCCAAGCCCCGACTGACTGTCATATTTTCATCATCAACCATCATATGCCAATACATTTCCGAATCTATCAAGCGAAATATGATTGTTTTATCTCCAACTAAAGCTTGATCATGACTTTCAGCATATGAAATAGTTTTTTCTTCGGCTCGTCTATTGGTTGTTTCCCACCAAATACCGGATGGATGCCAATCTTGATCTTGTTTTTCTTTAATAATTTTTATCCAATAATCCGGAATATTCATTGCCATTCGGTAATCAAATCCATATCCTCCTCCATTTATTGGAGCCGCTAAACCTGGCATTCCACTAACTTCTTCGGCGATAGTGATAGCATTCGGATTTATTTCGTGAATCAATTGATTAGCCAAAGTTAAATAGCAAACAGCATCAACATCCTGATTGCCATTATAATAATCTTCATACCCGGAAAAAGCTTCTCCCAAACCATGACTATAGTAAAGCATTGAAGTCACTCCGTCGAAACGAAATCCATCAAATTTATATTCCTCCATCCAAAAACGGCAATTAGATAATAAAAAGTGTATCACTTCATTTTTACCATAGTTAAAACAAAGTGAGTCCCAAGCCGGATGTTCTCTTCTGCTATCTCCGTGAAAGTACAAATCATAATTTCCATCAAATCTTCCCAATCCTTCCGTTTCATTTTTTACGGCATGAGAATGAACAATATCCATAATCACCGCAATTCCCATTCCATGAGCAGTGTCTATCAACTCTTTTAATTCCTCCGGTGTTCCGAAACGAGAAGAAGCCGCAAAAAAACTTGACACATGATATCCAAATGAACCATAATAAGGATGTTCCTGTATAGCCATAATCTGAATACAGTTATACCCATCTTTTTTAATACGAGGCAATATATTATCTGTAAATTCTTTATAACTCCCTACCCGCTCTTCATTTGTTGCCATTCCTATATGACACTCATAAATTAACAACGGGTCTATCTGAGGTTTGAATTTCTTTTTCTTAAATCGATACGGTTTTTCCGGAGCCCAAACTTGAGCACTAAAAATATAAGTTTCCGGATCTTGTATCACTCTTTGTGCCCAAGCCGGAATACGTTCGCCACTTCCGCCTTCCCATTTTATTTTTAGTTTGTATAAATCTTTATGACAAAGATCTTCCTTCTTTAATTTGACTTCCCAAATTCCATTATCAAGAGGATATAATCTGTAACGTTCA
>JAJDGO010000025.1 GCA_030265685.1 Bacteroidales bacterium OttesenSCG-928-M11 | reverse complement strand
TTTCAGACTGATAAGTTTCAAATTGCGACCATTAAGGGAAAACGAAAGCATAGTTACAGCCATTTGAAGCTGTTGTTTGTTATTGGTAAATCGAATGATTTTAGTTTCTTTTGGAATAAGTAGGTCTAGTTCTTCAGGTAATGTAAGATATACTCTGGCTAAATCGTAAAGTTTGCGCGGCTGAGGTTTTCCAAACAACTCGATAGCTGCTTTATTTATCCATTCTATTTTCCCGGAAGAGTCGATTACTAAGATTGCAAAATCGATTTTTTCTAAAAGAATTTCATAAAACCGCTGCATGGATTCAAGTTTGTGGAGTCGTTTGTTGAACTGATTTATTGCTTCCTCCAGATCTGAAACTAAGAGTGGTGATAATCCCTTTTTTACAAAACTTTTGAAAGATACATTTAATTCGTTAAATTGGATAGAGCTGATTAAACGTTTGGTATCTTTTATCGTTCGTTTGACGAAATGTATAAGATAAATCACTGATATTGCCAAAGCAATAAAACAAAAAACAGCAATCCAATACTTTTCTAAGCCAATCATTACTCCGAATGAGGAAGAAAAGAGGATAATCCAAAAAATGCGTACGGCAAGTCGGTAGTTGTATTGTTTCATTCTTTTTTTATTTTACGATATAAAGCGTAACGAGTAATACCAAGCAGTTCGGATGCTTTGTTCATATTGCCATTTGTGCGTATAAGAGCTTTGTCGATAGCTTCTTTTTCGAGCTTTTCGAGGTTTAATACCTCGTTGTTCTGTGTTTTTCTTCGCTCCGTAGTTTGCAGAATAATATGCGATCCTTTCAAAGTTTGTCCGGAAGAAAGTATAACTGCGCGCTCGATTACGTTTTGTAGTTCGCGTACATTTCCCGGCCAACTGTATGCTAATATCTTTTCTTTTGCATCACGCGACAAACTGTCGATAGAACGTTTGTATTTATGGCAGAATTTTTCAAGAAAATGATTAGCTAATAATATCATATCGTTTCCTCTTTCCCGTAAAGGAGGTAAATTTATTTCTATTGTATTGATGCGATATAGTAGATCTTGGCGAAAGTTGTTGTTTTCGACTTCGGTATAAAGGTCTGTGTTGGTGGCACTGATAAAACGAACGTCAATAGGAATTGAACGAGTGGACCCAAGTCGTGAAATTTCTTTTTTTTCAATAGCGGTTAACAGTTTAGCTTGAACAGTAGAAGATAGATTACCTATTTCATTTAAGAAGAGAGTTCCACCAGAAGCTACTTCCATTCGTCCTGCTTTTTCTTTTTTTGCATCAGTGAAAGCCCCTTTTTCATAGCCGAATAATTCGCTTTCGAAAAGACTTTCGGGTACTGTTCCTAAGTCTATGTTGACAAATACTTGTTGCGAACGTATCGAGTGTTGATAAATAGCGTGAGCAATCAAGTCTTTTCCGGTCCCATTTTCTCCTAAAAGTAAAATATTTGCCTCTGTATCCGCCAATCTTTTAATAAGAGAAAACACATTTTGCATTACTTCCGACTCGCCAATGATTTCGTTTTGTATATCCGGATTGTTTACTGTGCGAAGTTGTGCTTTTACTGTTTCCAATTCGTTTTGCGATTCTTTCAACTTTAATGCGGAAAATAGAGTTGCCAACAGTTTTTCTTTTTCCCAAGGCTTAGATATAAAGTCAGTTGCTCCTGCTTTTATCGCTTGAACGGCTTTTTCTGTGTCGGCATAAGCAGTCATTAGAATAACAATCGCTTTCGGATTGATTTTTAATATTCGATCGAGCCAGAAAAAACCTTCTTTCCCACTCACCATATCTTTCCGGAAATTCATATCAAGCAAGATAATGTCGGGTTGATAAGAATCCATAAACGAATCGATCTTTTCAGGATTTGTACTGACCTTGATCTTTTCCAAATAGGGTAGGAGTAGTGTGTTAAGAGCAAAGAGAATATCTTCGTTATCGTCAATGATAAGTATCTTTCCTTTTTTAGTCATATTCAAGTTGATTTGTAGACGAAACAAAGGTAGAGTATATTCTAATATGAAACAAGTGCGAATCTGAACATTGTTTGTGCGAATTAGAACTCTTGTTTGATCTGTTTGTTTGTTTTAATTGATTGTAATAGAGAGTTATGCTGTTTTGGTATGACATTTGATGTATTATATGTGTGTGAAACGAGATCTACACATTGATTTATACGAAAAAGGATGGTATTAGATCTCGATTGCTAATGAAATAAAAAAATATATGAAACGAATAATATTACTTTTTTTGATTTGTGGTTGTTTATCTGTCTCTTCGCAGAACGATACTCGATCTGCTTTGGAGCTTACATTACAAGATGTAATTGAATTGGCTTTGACACAATCGCCCGATATTTTAAATGCTCGACATACTTTTCGCTCAAAATATTGGTCGTACGTATCATATAAAGCTAATTATCTACCTTCTCTTAATTTCAGTACGAGTCCTTATTTTAATCATTCGATCAATGCAATTACTCAATCCGACGGAACCGAAACTTATGTGTCGCAAAATCAACTCCGAACCAATGCAAAATTATCCATCGATCAAAATATTGCTTTAACCGGAGGTACATTATCGCTTTATACAAATCTGGATCGGATTGATGCTTTGGATAATGAAACACATACTTACAAATCTACTCCTATACAAATTTATTACTCTCAGCCATTGTTTGGTTATAATTCTTTGAAATGGGATAAAATAATCGAACCACTTCGCTTCGAAGAGGCTAAGAAAAACTATGTGGAAATGAGAGAATACGTAGCTGTTCGTGCTGTATCGAAATTTTTTAATTTGGCATTGACACAAAGTAATGTAAAGAGCGCCGAAATAAATTATGAAAATGCAAAAACTCTTTATTCTTATGCACAAGGACGATATAATATCGGAACAATATCAGAGAATGAAATGCTTCAATTAGAAATAAATATGTTGTCGGCGGAAACTTCCTTGATGAATTATTCTCTTTTGTTGGATGATTATATGGAAGATTTGCGTTCTTATCTTCGTATAAGTGATACTCGTCCTATTTCATTAATTATTGATGACTATATTTCCTTAAAACAAATAGATCAAGTAAGCGCTTTACAACATTCTATTGAGAATAGTCCGGATATGATCTATATTGAAAGAATAAAGAAAGAAAGCGATAATAATGTGGCTTATGTAAAAGGAAACACCGGGTTTCGGGCAAATTTAGGCTTACAATTCGGATTGGCACAAACAAGTCGCGATTTGGAACAAGCTTATCGTAACTTAATAAACGAACAGGTGGTAAGTGTAAGTATTAGTTTTCCGATACTTGACTGGGGGCGCGACAAAGGTAAAGTGGAAGTCGCTAAATCGAGCCGTGACTTGATCTATGCTCAAGCCGAACAAGATAGAAAAGATTTTGAATTGAATGTCATTAAATTGGTTAAACAATTTAATTTGCAACCCAATACATTAAGTGTTGCTTATAAACAAGATCAAACAGCAGAAAAACGTAGCGAAGTGGCACGTAGTTTATATATGTCGGGCAAATCAACAATTTTGGATTTGAATTCTTCTATAGAAGAAAAAGATAGTGCACGCCGAAATTATATTAATGCTATCTCTAATTATTGGCATTTGTATTATACTTTACGTATGTATACGTTGTATGATTTTGAGAAAGATATGGCAATAACGGAAGACTACAAGCAGTTGTTAAAGTAGAGGGTGCGAAAAAACAAATGAAAAAGAGCAATATTGATTTGTCTTTTTTTATTTTTCGTCTTAAAATGGTAATGATTAAAAATATGGATATACAGTTAAAGAAAAAACATTGGGCAATTCGCCATAAATATTATTTAATAAGTGGAGTGATATTTGTCGGGTTCTTGGTTTACTTACTTGTACTGAGTGCCGGACCTCGTCGGTTGCGCTACGAAGCTGATAAATTGGAAATAGTAGAGGTAGCAAAAGATCGCTTTTTAGAGTATCTGGATGTTGAAGGAATTGTTCAACCGAAAATGACTATTCGAATTAATTCCAACGAAGCCGGTACAGTTGATTCGATTATCGCAGAGAATGGTAGTATCTTAAAAGCAGGAGATATTATTATGACAATAAAGAATATTGAATTGCAGCGCGTTATTGAAGATGAACGAGATGAACTTTCCAAAACTCGTATTAATTATCGAGAAAAAGAAATTCAAATGGAACAGAAAATAGCTGATCTTCAAAGACAAAATTTGGAAACAATGTACAATCTAAATCGGCAGGCGAAAGAGCAAGTTGTCAATGAAGAAGAGTATAATATCGGAATGAAAAGCAAAGCTCAGTACGAAGTTGCTACCGAAGATTACGAATTTAATAAAGAAAAGACCAAGTTGTTGCGTGAGGGCTTGACTCGCGACTCAATTCTCAATACAATTCAAACAGACCTGTTGCGCAACGACTTGACTCGGGCCGAAAAACGCTTTAATCGTAGCCTTGAACGATTAGAAAATTTAGTAGTTCGTGCTCCGATTGACGGACAATTGAGTTCTATCAATGTAATACCAGGAGAGAAAATTGCAGCAGGTTCTAGTATTGGAGAGTTAAAAATTATAGACGAAATAAAAATCAGCACAAAGGTGAGCGAATATTATATTGATCGGGTTACCTTAGGACTACCGGCTACAATAACTTATCAAGGAGAAAAATATCCATTAAAAATAACTCGGATTAATCCGGAAATTAAAGACCGTCAGTTCGAAGTTGATCTTTTGTTTACGGGCAAACAAATTGAAAATATTCGTATAGGTAAAAGCTATCGTTTACAAATAGAGTTGGAACAACCGGAAGAGGCTTTGGTCGTTTCAAAAGGAAATTTCTTCCAATCAACAGGAGGACAATGGGTATTTAAAGTAAATGATTCGGGAAATAAAGCAACTCGTGTCCCCATCTCAATTGGAAGACAAAATCCTAAACAGTATGAAATTCTTGAAGGACTACAACCCGGTGATAAAATCATAGTTTCGGGTTATGATAACTTTGGAGAAGCACAAGAGATAATATTGAAGAGATAATCAAATGTCAATAGAAAACATTATGCTACTACATTATATAAAAATAGCTTTCCGTAATTTATGGAAATATAAAACACAATCCATAATTAGTATCGTTGGTTTGGCGGTAGGTTTTACTTGCTTTGCTTTATCTGTCTTTTGGATACGTTACGAGACAACTTACGATTCTTTTCATGAAGGAGCAGATAGAATGTATATTGTAGAAATTCCGTCTATACATACAAGAGATGGTTCGGGGTATTCGAGAGTTACTGCTTATCAATTAGCCGGGTATTTAAAAGAAAATTTTCCGGAAATAGAAGGATCTACAAATAGTCGAGCATGGAAAGACGATATAATAGTAGATAATGTAAAATATGAAAACTTTCAAGCCAGTGCAGATTCGGCCTTTCTGCGTTTTTTTAATATTAAGATATTAAAAGGGAATGCCGATTTTACAATTCCAAGCAGCAATAATATTGCTTTGACAGAAGAGAAAGCTTTCGAAATATTTGGTAATGAAGATCCTCTTGGGCAAGTTGTTTTGAATTGGGGAGACGAATTAAAAGTAACTGCTATCGTAAGTACATGGACTGGACATTCTAATATTCCATACTCAATGCTTAGTTGCCCAGTAGTTCGTCAAGGATGGAATCAACAGGATTGTACTACTATTATTAAATTACGCAAGAATATAGATGTAAAAGCATTTGAAGAAAAGCTATTTGCTCATGTTATTGATTATGACGATCGGCAACTAAAAGAAATGCGGATTATTCCCTTAACAAAATACCGTTATATGCGCGACGAGTTTGCGGATAGAAAAGTTAAGTTTTATCATGTTGTTATATTTTCCATAGCCGGATGTTTAGTTATTGCCAGCACTTTGTTTAATTATATTACACTCTTTCTAAGTAGGTTTAGGATAAGAAGAAAAGAGTTTGCTATCCGGGTTGTTAGTGGTTCTTCGTTTAGGTCTTTGTTTTGGTTGTTGAATTTCGAATTTATATTGACTTCTATTCTTTCAACGGTTCTAGGGCTTCTTTTTATTCACACGATATTAGCTTCTTATTTAGAATTAGCAGAGATAAAAAGTAAATTAGATGTAGTTTCTTGGGAGATATTTATTTATTTCTTAGTTCTGATATTTTTTGCTTTGTTTATATTTGGCTTATCCATCTTGCTTTTTCGAAAAAAGTCTCTCATGGATTCTGTAAGAGGAAGAGGAAAAACTTTTTATCGTAATCTATCTATCGCTATTCAAGCGATGATAGGAGTTGGCTTTATTTTTTGTACGATTGTTTTAGTAAAGCAGATCTATTATCTTCAGCATACAGATTTAGGTTTTGATTTTCAAAATAAAGGTTCTTTTGTTACTTATGATAATCAGTTTAAGGTTGATGATTTTAAGAAAACAATAGAAGAAATTCCTGAGATAACTAAGGTTTCTTATCATTCGCCTCCTCTTATCCCAAATGATTTTGGTTCGAACTATAGTAATGTTTCCGATTGGGATGGAAAAAAACAAAATGAAGAATCTATTCGTATCCAGTTGTTAGAGGCAGATCAAATGTTTGTTGATATTTATAACTTGAGATTTATAGAAGGAAGTAATTTACTAGATGATGATCAAGATGGAGCTTTGATCAATGAGGCTGCATTAAAAGCTTTCGGCTGGGAAAGTGGCGTAGGGAAAAAGTTTTTTACTTATTCAAAGAATTATATAGTTAAAGGCGTTGTTAAAGATATTTATAATTATAGTCCGACGACTCCCTCTCATCCTATTCTTTTAAGAAACTATAGTCAAGCACTAGCTATTCAACGATCTTGTATTGTATTTGAATTCTTGCCGGGTACATGGAATATTGTTGAAAATAAAATTAATAAGTCGATAAAAGATAACTACTCTCTATATCATCAACGTTTAGACAATGCAGAAGAGGCTTATAATAAATATCTTCAATCAGAAACTGCTTTGATGAAACTATTAGGTTTTATAGCTTTTGTCTGTATTATTATCTGTATATTGGGTTTTATTTCAATAATATCTCTTACTTGCGAGGAACGACGAAAAGAAATTGCAATCAGAAAAGTAAATGGAGCTACAGTAAAGAATATCTTGTTGATATTTATTAAAGAATACTTTTTGCTTTTATTTGTTGGCGCGACAATTTCCTTCTCGATTAGTTATTACATCATGAAACAATGGCTGGAACAATACGTAAAACAAACAACAATATCTGCTTGGATTTATTTGGCTGTTTTGTTTGTCTTGATTCTTATAATTATAATATGTATTGGATCTAAAGTATATAAAACAAGTCGGGAGAATCCTGCCGACGTATTAAAGAAAGAATAATTTAATCTGAATAATAAAATGAAGCAAATTCTTTGTATTCTATTTATAACTCTGTTTTTTTCTTGCTCAAATTCTGGTAAAAAACAACGTCTTGCTCCAAAAGAAATAGAGAATCAATCCTTTATTGAGCAAAAAATATTAATAGGAACAACAGTCTTAGATACGATTATTCCTCGCGAAGGAGTAAAATATAAAGAAGTACGTTTTACGAATCCTTTATCTCTTCCTATTAAATTGGATTTTACACGTACGGATATTCCGGAAAAAGAATTTGATTTGAAAGATTATTGTTCTTCAATACAATATATCACATTGAAATTCCCATATCCGGATAAAGGTGGGTTCTTGGGAGAGTCTAAAATAAGTATCTTATATGAACAAGGATCAACAAGCATGAGAGGATATGGAGCCGATATTCGTTTATTAGGAGATAAAATTATTGCAGGAGACAGGTATCAAGGATATTATTTATATGATAAAGACGGGAATTATATTCGTTCTCTTATATCTCCGGATAATTGGCATGATTATAATGCGCGAAGTAATAAACTAACTATTGAGCAGAAATCTCTAAATAAAGATTTTGGAATTTCTACTCTTGGAGATAATTACCTTTTATCTGTAAAAAAAGATGGTAAAGGAACTATGTATTTTGGAAATGCAGTAAAAGATGAAGTTTATCTTCAACGTCCTTATTATAATGGAACTGGTTATTTAGCTTCAAATACTTCTTATTTAAAATATAATTATCATCCCGAATATTCTCGTCAAATATTGGCACAAACTCTTTCTTTGGAGGATGAGATATTATGTAAATTTTCAAATAATAATCCGGTGTTGGTTAAACAAGAAAATACTGGATATTATCCACAAAATAAGATAATATATGATTATGATGGTGTACTTACTTTTAGACAACAATACAATGATACAATATTTCGTTTGAAATCAGACCACGAATTAGAAGCAGCGTATATTTTGAATTTCGGAGATAAGCGTCAAGGAGTACAAGATGGTTATGTTGGAAGACATGATGGGAAATATGCTCCGGATACTTGGCTTGAAACACAAAATTTTGTTTGGTTTCTTTTTACGGAAGGACGGGATACTCCTGCTGCGCGAGAGATGGGAACGGTGAAATTCTTCTATTACTTTTATGATAAAAAAGAAAAACAACTATACAAACAGCCAACAAGCGATTTTCCGGAAACGGTTCTAATGAAAAATACTTTAGAGAATGGACTTCCTATGCGAGGTTATTTTGCCATCTCGAATGGAAAAACTCTTTATGAAGGTTTTACAAAAAATCAGTTGCAGTTATTAATAAAACATCCCGTTTTTAATCGGTTTACTTTAGAAGAGCAAGAGCGGATGAAAACTCATTGTGAAGCTTTGGGAGAAAGAGATCTTCTTCTTATCCTATTAACCCTTAATGCAAATAATTAAAATAAACATTATGTTACTACATTATCTAAAGGTTGCTTTTAGAAGCATGAAGAAAGACAAGGGCTACTTGTTGGTAAATGTTATTGGACTCTCGGTAGCAGTTGCTTGTTGTCTTTTATTGGTATTTTGGATTAAATTCGAACTTAGTTACGAAAGATGTTATCTTGATTATGAACGAATACATAGAGTTGTAAAATTAGAAAAACGTCCGGATGGTGTTGCTAAGGATACTTATATTCGTCCGAGTTTTGAAGATCAATTAAAAGAAAGTTTCCCACAGATTGAGTCTGCAGGATTACTGTCTATTGAAAAATTGCCATTTATTGAAGTTGATTCGGATAAAGAAGGTGTATCACTTGAGTATGGTACTTGTAATGAAGATTTTTTACGGATATTTTCTTATGAATATCTAGCCGGAAATCCGATGAGTATAATGACAAATAAACAAATTATCATAACAGAAGAGGCCGCAAAAAAGATGTTTGGCTCAGAATCTCCTATCGGAAAGAAAATAAGTTTTGGAGGAAATTTTCTTGTTCTAGAAATAGGTGCTGTAATTAAAATGCCTTTGAATACACAAATCCGTTTTGATCTCTTAAATCCTAGTCGAAGTAAGGGACGGGGAGGGGTAATGTTTTTAATGTTTCGGGAAGATGTAAAAATAACACCCGAATTGCAGGAACAGTTATCAACTTTTCCTCATACTTTAGGTTATGATAAATACACAATAGAAATACAACCGATAAAAGAAGCCTACTTACATTCCGATTGGGATACTAATAGTGGTTCAATGACCGAAATATACCTTTTCTCATTTGTCGCTTTTCTTATTTTGTTGATTGCGATAATCAATTATATTAATACTTCTATTGCTCGTTCAATTAATCGAATCAAGGAAGTTGGAGTTCGTAAAGTAACCGGATCTTCAAGAAATAAACTAATAGTTCGTTTTCTGTCAGATTCTTTTCTGCTTTCTTTCTTCGCAGTCTTATTAGCATTTATTCCAACTGTTGTTTTATTTCCTGCATTTAGTGAAATTATGGGGTTGAAAATCTCTTTGCATTTCGATTGGGCGATACTATTTATAGCTCTTTTGTTTTGTTTATTGATCACTTTCTTTTCCGGAGGATACTCTGCATTTTATTTGTCGTCATTCAATCCTATTCTTATTTTTCGAGGAGGCTCAAAAACCGGTTCGAAAGAAAAATTTAGGAAAATATTGATTGGACTTCAACTCTTTTTATCAATAGCAATACTTATATGTACTCTTCTTGTTCATAAACAAATTAATGGTATATATACAGCAGATACGGGTGTTGATAGAGAAAATATTTATGTTTTTGAATCGGGATTGTGGTATAGCTCGGAAGACTTTATTCAAGAAATAAAGAAAAATCCAAATGTGATTGATGCATCGATAGCAATGACTGCGCCTTATAATGCAAGTTATGGATATAGTGGGATTTCTTGGGAAGGAAGTAGTGATGATGTTAAAGAAGTAGAGTTTGTAGAGATTTGTTGTGACTATCATTATGCTAATACATTTGGTTTAGATCTCCTATCCGGCCAATTTATACAACCGGGTTTAACTTGGTTTTATGATCAGACAGAAGATACTTATGCAATAGTTATCAATGAATCTTTCCAAAAGTTGATGGGAGAAGAA
The DNA here is from genome assembly GCA_030265685.1 of Bacteroidales bacterium OttesenSCG-928-M11. Classification (GTDB taxonomy): domain Bacteria; phylum Bacteroidota; class Bacteroidia; order Bacteroidales; family Azobacteroidaceae; genus Azobacteroides. The sequence continues at coordinate 12,115 of JAJDGO010000025.1, read as the reverse complement.
AATCCCATAGGAATTACTGTTACTTACGGTTGGGGACGCAAAGGGAAAATAATCGGAGTATTGAAAGACTTTAACTTTAAGCCACTGAAAGAGAATATCACACCACTAATTATGTCGTTTAACCCGGAAGCATGTAGTAAAGTATATGTCAAAACAAACGGCCAAAATTCGAAAGAAACATTCTCTTTTGTTTTAGAAAAGTATAATGAAATGAAACCGAATAAAGAAACTCCGGCCAATTATTATACGGTAAAAGAAGAATATGATAGAATGTATGCGAAAGAACTTCGTATGGGTAAGTTGTTTGTTGTTTTTTCTATCATTTCTTTTATTCTTTCTTTGATGGGAGTGATTAGTATGATTTCATTTATGGCCGAAAAACGGACAAAAGAAATTGCGATTCGAAAAATAAATGGAGCAAGTATTGCTGGTATTATTCGATTGTTTGTGGTTGAGATTTTGAAGATTGGAATAATTGCCACTGTTTTTGCATTGCCGATTGCTTATTTTGTTATGAATAGTTGGCTGCAATCGTATGTTTATCAAACTAATTTGAGTTGGTGGGTATTTATTTGTGTTCCGTTAGTAATTTTTTTGCTCGTAGCTATTACGATAGGAATACAAATATTCTTTGTCGCTCGCAAAAATCCGGTAGAATCATTAAGATCAGAGTAAAACATGTTACTACATTATCTAAAAATCGCCATTCGTAACTTGTGGAAACACAAAGTACAGAGTATAATTAATATTTTAGGCTTATCTATTGGTATTACTGCCTTTTCTTTGTCGGTCTATTGGTATCAATGGGAGCATAGTTTTGATACTTTTCATCCCAATTGGCAAAATATATATGCCATAACAACTACAGGAATATTTAAAACGAATACAGGAGAAGAGGGCGAACTTAACCAACTACATCGTAACGATCGGGATATTTTTGCTACTTATCCACAGATAAAAGAGATGTCTAATATTAAGAAAACGTGGGGATATATTGATAATGAACAAAAAAACGATGCTCGTTTTGTTGGTTATGACGTGGATAGTGCCTTTTTCTCTTTGTTTTATATGAAATTCTTACTCGGAGGAATACACGGAATCCCTTTCAATTGCGAAAATATAGTGCTTACTCGGTCGGCTGCGATGCGCCAGTTCGGAACAATTGAATGTGTCGGAGAATTTGTAAGCATAGATAAGGGGCGATCTTTACTTAAAGTGGTAGGGATAGTAGAGGATTATCCGGAAAATACCGAACTAATTTTTGATGTGTTGATGCTTTCTTCGGACGATAAGTTAGCTAATAATCAAGATAGAACAACTTGCTATGTAAGTTTTCATAATAAAAAAGAGGCTGATCATTTTAGAACTCTTATTGAAACTCATAAAAGTGTGGCAGATGATCCTTACGGAATAAATCAACCTCATCGTTGGAACTTTAATCTTCGTGCTTTACCCGACGTGCATTTTACTTGTAACCCAACTTTAAAAGAACGTTTCCGTAATATTAATATTCTTTTTTGGACCGGATTACTTTTACTTGTCTGTGCTCTGATGAATAATTTGGTTCTGTTTATTGGGCAACAACAATATAAATTGCGAGGAAATATCACCTATGTCAGTTTTGGAGCAAGCGGCTTCTCTTTAGTTTGTGGTTATCTTATTATACTTTTTATTCCGGTATTATTTGCATCTACGCTGGCTTTAGGTGTAATAGAACTGCTTTTCCCTTTTTTCGAAAACTTTTCGACAATTAAAGGAGTGGGAGTTAATAGCGATCACATAAACAGTATGAGTATAGAGAATTTAATACAAGGAAGTATTTTCAATCTAAGCATTGCTTTGCTTGTTTATTTCTTGTTGGCGATGATCCCAATTCTTCGTTTTGTTCGTTTCTCAAAAAATAAATCTACCCATTCATCCTCCTTGTTTTTCCGGAGGATACTTGTAACCGGACAAATATTCATAGGTAGCCTTTTCTTTATTACTTCTTTATTCCTTTTTAAACAGTTGTATTTTATTAAAAATCAGCCCAAAGGAATTGAAGTAGAGAATGTTTTACAAGTTTACTTAGGCTATGATACCGCTTTCAAACATAATTTTTCTTTGATTAAGGCAAATCTTTTAGAGATTCCCAATATAAAAGATGTAACTCTTACTGTTGATCCGATTTTGTTATCAGATGGACTATTTAATAATATTGGAATACTTCGGGTGGATGGCCGAGATATAGAACCATTAAAGGCTGATAAAATTTATGATAATTTCTTTTATGTGGAAAATAATTTCTTCTCTTTCTTTAATATCCCTTTTAAAGAAGGACATTCTTTTGGAAAAAATGAGGAGATGGCTTATGTCCTTAACGAAACAGGGGCGAAATCTATGGCTGTTGACAATTATTTACAAACAACAACTCACAATGGGAGAGGGAGGATAGTAGGAATTGCTCAAGATTATCATTATTCTCCCATGCGCTATACGATACAACCGGTTGTTTTTACGATACGACCGGAAACATTGAAACAGAGTGAGGCATATAAATATATTTACATCAAAACCAGCGACAACGATTTGAGCCGAATAAAAAATGTAATTGCCGAATTTGATCATGGCGAGGTTTCCGATAAAGAAAAGTTTGTTTGGTTATCAGAAATAGAAGACGAATTTAATCGTCCGGAAGAAACTATTTTCAGTATTTTCTCGGTTTTTTCTTTTTTGTGTATCTTGATTTCCTCTTTCGGTATTTATTCGTTAGTTGCGCTTACGGCAGAACAACGCATGAAAGAAATCGCTATCCGAAAGATAAACGGGGCGGCTTTCAAAGATATTCTCTCTTTGTTTTTGAAAGAATATCTAATCTTAGTTATCTTAGGAAATATGTTTGCGCTTTCGTTAGGCTACTTCTTTGTCAAAAGCTGGTTAGAAACCTATGCTTATCATACGGGGATTAATACTTCTCTCTTCTTTTTCGTATTTTTTACTACCTGTGGAATCGTAATTTTTTCTGTTGCTAAGCAAGTTATGCTGGCCTCTAAGCAGAGTCCGATTAAGATGTTGAAAAAATAAGGAGGAATACAAATATAAAGCCGAGAGAAAAACAAATAATATAAAATGAATTAATATGTTATTGCATTATTTAAAAATTGCTTTCCGCAACTTGTGGAAATATAAAGTACAGAATTTGATCGGAATTATCGGCCTTTCTATTGGCATCTGTTTTTTTACATTGGGTTATCATTGGATGAAATACGAAACATCGTACGATAACTTTCATCCCAATTCCGATAGGATATATAGAGTTTATGCGATAGATAAGAATACTCAGAAACCATTGGAGCGTTTGCCTATGGCATTGGCTGATAAACTGACTCAAGAATTTCCGGAGGTAGAAAATGTATCCATGTACTTTAATCAATATCCTTATCGTGTCTATTGGGGAGAAGCAGATCTTGGAACTCCGGAGTTCCGTTTTGTAGATGAACATTTTTTTGAATTTTTCCCTCCGACTATTATTGCCGGAGAAACAAACGTTTTGTTGCAGTCGGATGAAGATTTAATTATAACAGAAGACTATGCCCGTAAATATTGGGGCTCTCCGGAAGAGGCAGTCGGACAAGTATTGGAAGTTAATGCTCCTAAATCTACTCTAACTATTACGGCAGTAATGGCTAATTTACCTCAAAACTCCAATTTTCAAGGGGAAGGCTTCAGGCAAGATCCTTTTGAAAGAAAGAATAAACATAAAGCAAGAGCAGATAGGATTTGGCTTTTGAAGGATGTAAATATTTATATTTTACTAAATAAAGGTATAGACGTTGAGGCTTTTCAAAATAAACTCCGGAGTTATTTGATAGATAACGAATATAATGAAGATTGGGAGCTTTATATTACTAATATCGCCGATATGCGGCATACTCTTGGATCAGACTTGTCGTTTAATATCAACTATATCCGAACATTTGTGGGCGCCGGACTTCTTTTGATGTTTTGTGCTTTGTTTAACTTCTTGAATCTTTATGTAAATCGTATGTTACAAAGAAAAAGAGAAATGAAATTAAGGAAGACTGTGGGCGCTAAAAATTTCTCAATTATCAAATTGTTTCAAACGGAGTTGTTGATTCAGTTGTTGTTTGTTTTCTTATTGGGAGGTGTCTTGTTGATATATATTGTTCCTCTCTTCGAACAACGTTTCGAAACTGTAATTTTTAGACCTAAACTACAAACACAATACTGGATTATAATAGCCCTTACGTTTGCCATCCTGTTTGTATTCTGCTTGTTTTCGGAATGGAAATTTGCTCGGTTTTCTACTCTGACATATGTTTCTAAGACAAATAACTATAAGTTCTTAAGAAATATCAGTATTTGTGTTCAGTTGGCTGTTTGCGTATTCTTTATTGTATCGGCAGTTGTTTTCTATAAACAAGTAGATATGATGAATCATTTCGATTGGGGTTTTAATAAAGAGGGTTTAATAAAAATATCTACAACTTATGGAATGAAAAATAATGAGATTGTAAATCAAGAAATAGCAAACCTTCCATTGATCAAGAGCTTTGTTAATACCGGAGACTTTGAATTGCGAAAAGAACCTTATTTTATGGACGATTATACTACGGTAGATGGGGTAGAGATTAAGGAACCAATTCTTACTTTCAACTTTGGAGATAATATATTAGACGTATTTGGAATACCTCTTTTACAAGGAAGGAGTTTCGAAGAACAAGATGATTTGCAAATCGGATATGCAGATGGAGTAATGGTCTCGATATCTAATAAAAAAGTTTTGATAACCGAAAGTCTTTATAAACTAATTGGGAAAGAAGATATAATCGGGCAAGTGATTTTTGTGCCGGAATATTCCTGGAGTAACGATCGAAGTGCAGCAATAGGAAAGAGAGAAGTGGTAGGAGTAGTAAAAGATTTCCAGGTTACCGGCTTGCAAAATCAGACTTATCCCATCATAATAACCAGACTCCCAAGTAATGGAAAATGGAGATACAACGATAATTATATAAGAGTGGAAGAAGGCCGCGAACAGGAAGCTATTGCCGCCATAAAAGATATATTTGATAAATACTCTTCCGGCGATCCTTCCGAAATTCCGGAAATAACTCTCGTCGATGACATCTTGAATAATATCAACAAATCGGAGAATGCCAGCCTGCAACTCTTTTTATTGCTCGCTTTCTTGTGTGTTGTTATTGCAGTTTTAGGAATTTATTCCATCTCTTCTTCTAATGTAGAACGGCGCAAGCGGGAAGTTGCGATAAGAAAAGTTTCGGGAGCCACCGTTTCGCAAATTGTTCGTATGTTTCTTGCCGAGTATTCCAAGCTATTGATTGTTGCTAATCTGATAGCTTTACCTTTAGCTTATTATTATATGCAAGATTGGTTGTCGAGTTATACTTATAAAATTAGTATCGACCTTTGGATATTTTTAGCTGTGTTTGCTTTTACCCTATTTATCGTTATCCTGACGGTATTGGTACAAATCATTCGGGCAGCCAATGCAAATTTGTTAGATGTAATTAAGTCGCAATAAGAAATAAATAAATAATAATTAGGAGAAGAGAACTTATTCGAATCTCCACAATAAACTTAAAGTTATGATTAAAACAGAAAATCTAAGTAAAGTTTTTCGTACCGAAGAAGTAGAAACACATGCTTTGAAAGATGTAAACCTCGAAATCAAAGAAGGAGAATTTGTTGCCATTATGGGTCCTTCGGGTTGTGGGAAGTCAACATTGTTAAATATTATTGGTCTTCTCGACAACTTAACCGGAGGGAAGTATGAACTTAATGGAACAGATGTTAGTCGATTTACAGAATCGGAACGAACTAAACTGCGTAAAGGCGTAATCGGGTTTGTATTTCAAAGTTTTAATTTGATTGACGAACTTAATGTTTATGAAAATATTGAGTTGCCTCTCCTTTATATGGGAGTTTCTTCCGGAGAAAGAAAAAAACGGGTGCAAGAAGCAATGGATAGAATGCAAATAACCCACCGATCGAAACATTTTCCACAACAACTTTCCGGAGGACAACAACAACGTGTCGCCATTGCTCGTGCCGTAGTTGCTAATCCGAAGCTTATTTTGGCCGATGAACCTACCGGTAATTTGGATTCTCGCAATGGACAGGAAGTAATGGACTTGCTTACGGAATTAAATAACGAGGGAACAACCATAGTTATGGTAACTCATAGCCAGCATGATGCCGGTTATGCGCAACGGATTATTAATCTTTTCGACGGACAAGTTGTTACTGAGGTCGAACTCTAACTTCTTGCGATATGCCTTTTTGTTAAAAAGAAGATAAAGAAATGTTTCTTTCGCCGGAAATGTTTCTTTATCTTTGCATAAATACAATTATGCTTGTCGATTATGGGATTTCTCTTCGCCAAAAAAGAAAACTAAGCGAATCAAGTTTCCTAATAAGTTGAATAAAAAGATAAAATCTTTTTAGACTTTTCTGTACAGAGAATATATATTTTCTGTACAGAAAATTATCCAAGTTGTTTTATCTTTTTGATAAATCAATAGGAAAACTAAAAAAGGAAATACGAGAAAAAAAATAACTCCGGCTTGATTTGCTGGAGTTAAAGTCGGAAAGTGCCCAAAATATACAAGTCTCCACGCAAAAGGAAGTATCGCGTGGAGACAGAAGACTTGTTCTCGACCAGAAAATGTCGAGAATTATTAAATAATATGATCCTTAAAACCGGCTTCGTTAAGAAGTTCGTACGCCCGTTCCCTATCTTTTTCCCTGACAGATATAGTAACTCCGTTGCCGGGAACGATAATTGCCGAGTTTTGATTGTTTAATGCATGTTCAATACCTTCGGCCGACAATATACTTTCAAATACCGCTGCATCACTCGGGAAAGTAAAAATAGCCACTTCTACTAATTTCATCTCTTTAAGATTTAAAGGTTATTTACTCATATAACATTACTCTTTGGAAAAAGTTTTATACTTTTGGCATAGTAATTGCACTGCAATTTAATAATATAATCTTAAAAAACAAAATAAAACAATGATATTACCTGAAATGGAGATAATAATAGAAAAAAAAGCTGCTGATTTGGACGAAGTAGGCAAACCGTTACCTATTCTGCCTCTGAAAAATATGCTTTTTTTGCCGGGTATTCCGACGCCAGTTAATATTGGTCGATCGAAGTCTCTTAAATTAATCAAGGCAATACAAAAGAAAAATTCGTTGATTGGTGTTTTCTGCCAAAAAGACGCAAGTATAGACGACCCGCAAATGGACGATCTTTATCCTCTCGGATTAGTCGCGCAGGTTGTAAATGTAATGAAAGAAGACGAAAATAATACAACTATTCTTGTCGTTGGAGAAGCTCGTGTAGATTTAAAAGAAATAACTGCTACCGAGCCTTACTTGGAAGGGATCTTTTCTCTAAGGAATACAATCAAACCAAGCAAAGGAGATAAGGAATGTAAAGAAATCCTTCGGGTGCTGAAAGAAAAGACAATTCAGATGGTTAGTTCGAAAATGGGACTACCTGAGTTTATGATTGATGCATTAAAGAAGTCAAAAGATTTCGCATACATAACGAATGTTGCCTTTACTACAGTAGATGCTGATATAGATGAAAAACAACAAATCCTGGCTTGTGATGATTTAAAGGAAAGTTATAGTCGTTTATTGTCCTTAGTGGAGCATGAATTGCAATTACTTGAGATTAAAGATTCGATTCGTCGCAAGACTCAAGTTGATATTGAAAAACAACAACGCGAATATTTCTTGCAACAAGAAATGAAAAATATCCAAGAAGCGTTGGGCGGAGATGCAAATGGTGTCGACTTGAAGGAGATTAAGGAAAAAGCTTCCAAGATAAAGTTCACAGAAGACCAACAACTTGTGTTCGATCGTGAAGTAAAAAAACTGGAACGTTTGCATCCTCATTCGCCAGACTATTCAACTCAGGTGTCTTACCTGCATAATGTATTGTCTTTGCCTTGGAATTCTTATACGGAAGATAATTTTGATTTAACCCGAGCTCAAAAGATATTGGATAAAGATCACTTCGGATTGGATAAAGTAAAAGATCGAATTTTGGATCATTTAGCGGTTTTAAAGCTAAAAGGAGATATGAAGTCGCCGATTATTTGCCTTTATGGTCCTCCGGGAGTTGGGAAAACTTCTTTAGGAAAAAGCGTAGCAGAGGCACTTAATAGGAAATATGTTCGGATGTCTTTGGGAGGCTTGCACGATGAAGCCGAAATACGTGGACATCGTCGTACTTATATCGGAGCAATGCCGGGTAGGATTATCCAAAGTATACAGAAAGCCAAGTCATCTAATGCGGTTATTATTTTAGATGAGATTGATAAAGTTGGTAAAGATTATAAAGGCGATCCAAGTGCAGCTTTGTTAGAGGTGCTTGATCCGGAGCAAAATTTTGCTTTTCACGATAATTATTTAGATATGGACTTCGACTTGTCGAAAGTTTTATTTATTGCTACCGCCAATACTCTTAATACTATTTCCCAACCATTGTTAGACCGGATGGAATTGATAAATATCAGCGGTTATATTATGGAAGAAAAAGTGGAAATTGCCCGAAAACATCTCTTGCCTATGCAATTGGAAAATCACGGAGTTGGGAAAAAACTGTTTGATATTCCAAAGAAAACGATGGAGGTAATTGTCGAAAATTATACTCGCGAATCGGGAGTTAGGGAATTGAATAAGAAATTAGCTGCAATATTACGGAAAATTGCTCGAGCAATAGCAGAAGATAAAGATTATCCGAAAAAACTTCAGCTCTCTGATCTGAAAGATTTCTTGGGAACACAAGAATATTCTAAAGACAAATCGGAAGAAACGGTTTATACAGGTGTGGTTACCGGATTAGCTTGGACGGCAGTTGGTGGCGAAATACTAATGATTGAGTCCAGTTTAAGTAAAGGTAAGGATGCAAAGTTGACGCTGACAGGAAATTTGGGCGATGTCATGAAAGAGTCTGCCGTTTTGGCATTGGAATATATTAAGTCACATACGGAAGAGATTGGAGTTGACGACGAAGTTATTGCTTCGCATAATGTACATTTACATGTTCCGGAGGGAGCTATTCCTAAAGATGGTCCTTCTGCAGGTATCACGATGGTTACTTCGTTGGTTTCTTCTTTTACAAAACGCAAGGTAAAACCCAACTTAGCCATGACCGGAGAAATAACTTTGCGTGGAAAAGTACTTCCGGTAGGAGGTATTAAAGAAAAGATTCTTGCTGCTAAACGAGCTGGAATTAAGGAAATTGTATTGTGTAAGGAGAATCAAAAACATATAGAAGAGATTCCTCAAACTTATTTGAAAGGGCTTACATTTCATTACGTAGAAGATATAAAAGATGTATTAGGTATAGCTTTGCTATAAATTATTAATAAAAACAAAAGATTATGACAGTTACTATTGTTGTTTTGGTTATTGTAGCGATACTTGTATTAGGCTTGGTATCGATTTATAATTCATTAGTGAAGTTGCGAAACAACCGCGAAAATGCATTTGCGGATATTGATGTTCAGTTAAAACAACGTCACGATTTGATACCACAGTTAGTATCCACTGTAAAAGGTTATGCGGCTCATGAAAAGTCAACGTTGGAAAATGTAATTAATTTGCGCAATCAAGCTGTTCAAGCATCGTCAATTGATGCAAAGATTGTTGCGGAAAATAAGCTGACTTCCGCCCTAAATGGTTTGAAGGTTACTTTGGAAGCGTATCCTGACCTGAAAGCGAATACTAACTTTTTGCAGTTGCAAGAAGAAATCGCCGATATTGAAAACAAATTGGCTGCAAGTAGACGGTATTTCAATTCTGCAACGAAAGAGTACAACAACCAAGTACAAACATTTCCTTCTAATTTGGTGGCAGGAATGTTTGGATTTTCAAGAGAAATATTTTTTGATCTTGGGGAAAGTCGGGCACAACTCGAAGTTGCTCCTAAGATAGAGTTTTAATAGTTAGGTATGAAATATGTAGGAATACAAACGCAAAAGCGAGAGAACAACTTTCGTTCGATACTTTTGTTGTGCCTTTTCCCAGTATTGGTTTTACTGTTAATTTTCCTTTTCTTTTTTATCTTGGGATGGTTTAGTGAAGTAAAAGCAATGCCGGATCTGCTTTCTTATTCATTAGGGATGACAATCAGTACTTCTCCGTATGTGGGAGTAGGGGTTTTGCTTTGGTTCTTAATTGCTTATTTTGCGAATACAAGTATTATTGCTTCGGCAACAAATTCTCATACCTTAGATCGAACGCAAAATAAACGAGTTTATAACTTAGTTGAGAATCTTTGTATTAGTCAAGGTATGAAGATGCCCAAAGTAAATATTATAGAAGACGAATCATTGAATGCTTTTGCTTCGGGTATTAATGAGAAAACATATACGGTAACATTAACTCGTGGTATTATTAATAAATTAGATGATGCGGAATTAGAAGGAGTTATTGCTCACGAGTTGTCACATATACGAAATAGTGATGTTCGTTTATTAATTGTATCCATTGTTTTTGTCGGAATTTTTTCAATGGTTGCTCAAGTCGCCTTAAATTCTTTACGATACAGTGCGCTTACTTCTTCAAGTCGTCGATCAAGTAATGATAAAAATGGTGGAGCCGGAGCTATTGTAATTATTTTAATATTAGCTTTGGTAGCATTTATCGGTTACTTTATCGGAGGACTTATGCGTTTTGCTATTTCGCGCAAACGAGAATACTTAGCAGATGCGGGAGCTGCAGAGATGACAAAGAATCCTTTGGCTTTAGCATCAGCTCTTCGGAAAATCTCAGACAATCCGAATGTTCAATCTATTAAACGGGATGATGTTGCTCAGTTATTTATTGAGCATCCGAATGCTTCTAATAAATCTTTCTTAAGTGGATTGAGTGGGCTTTTCGCAACACATCCACCCATCGAGAAGCGGATTCAAACACTAGAGCAATTCTAGTTTTTTTATAAGTTTTAATATCTTTTCTTGCGATTCTCATTTTTTTTGATGAGATTTGTGCGTATTTTGCGTAAATGTTACACCTTTGAATTGTTAATTCTTAAATTATTTATACGATGAAAAAACACTTACTATTTTTGCTTGTATGTCTATTTCTAACGACATACACACATGCCCAAATAACGGTAACACCGGAGTTTGGATCTAAATTGGTTGGGCATTGGGAATTTAAATCAGAAGCGGATCCTTATGCTGCTACAGTAGGATTTCCTCTTATACCCGCTGGGACTCTTGATTGGGTTGAAGTTGATGGTGTCGGTACTGTTCGTGTTGATTATAGTGGAACTTCTAATGCCACGAACTATTTTTCCTATGACATAAACGAAACGAATGGATTTAAAGTAGATGATGACGAAGAGCTAAAGTATAAGCAATTCGCAATGATGTTTGATTTGAAGATGGATGCAGCTAAAGGATCTGGTAATAATCTTACATCCCTTTATCGTCCAGTTGGAACTTCTAATGATGGTCGTTGTTTTATTAAATTCGATAATGGTAATATTGGAGTAGGTGGTAGTGCTTATAGTTCAAGTGGATTTGTAAAGAGAGGCGATTGGAACCGTATTATACTAAATATAGACAAAGGGGCAGATACTTATCATATCTATGTAATTCGACCGGACGGAATGGTTTTGCAGAAATATGCAGGAGCTTCCAGATCAAATGTAGAACTTACTCTTAATAATGTTATACAGTTTTTTGGAGATCAAGGTGATAGTGAAAATGGAAGATTCAATGTTTCTCAAATTGCTTTGTTCAATGATTTCTTGACTGATGATGAAATCAATGCTTTAATGAAAGAAACCGTTACTATAACAAAAGGTACCGGTATTTCTGAAATTGTATCTCCGACTCTTGATGCGGAAAATAAATGTTCTTCTGTTCAGTCTTTGGAGATCAGCATGTCTTTGACTGAAAGATATGGAAATCCAGTTGCTGTTGTTACTAATGCAGTGGCAAGTGAAATTGTAAGAGATGGCGATGTTTATAAGATGACATTGTCGAATATATCAGAGGGAGCTACGGTTGAATTAAGTGCCAGCTTAACAGAGACAATTCCAGTTGATCTTACTGTTGGAGAT
>JAJDGO010000024.1 GCA_030265685.1 Bacteroidales bacterium OttesenSCG-928-M11 | reverse complement strand
TGCATATCCGGGAAATTCAAATAATCCCGAAACAGAGCGAATCATCGGTCTTTCTTATTATTATGAAGGAAATTATGCGGAAGCTGTACGTTATTTGAAATCTTATTTAGCAAGAGAAGAGTCTCCGTTGAATAGGTGATCGGGAGAAGTAAATTCGACTGTTCGTTGGGCTGAAATCAGCAACAGATTCGACAGAAAGGCGAAAATTAAAACTATTCTTTTCATACGTACACAATCTTTTTTTAGAACAAGGCAAAGATACTATTAAATTATGATTTAAGAACAGAGACTTACAAAATAATTATATTAAGAAAGCGAATCCCCTTTTGAATTTACTCTATTGATTTATCGGAACGACATTATTGTTTTTTAATTCCTCTTTATAACCAAATTTTCTCTCGTAATATTTGTGAAGTTTGTCGAGGAAATGTCATAACCGGAACAAAGTTGTTGTATAACTTAGGTAAAGTTATAGTAGAACTTGATCAAAGTTATTGTAAAACTTGAGGCAAGTTATTGTAGAACTTTACTCCACTCATAGTATCTTTTTTTGAGGATATGAATAGATATAAAAAAAGGCGTCCGTTTCCGAACGCCTTTTCATGTATAAGATCGAATTATAATTGTGGGCCAGAAGCAAGTAATGCTTGTCCTTCTGGTAAATATTGTTCGAAGTTCTTGATATATTTAGCTGCTAATGATTTAGCTTTTTCTTCCCACTCAGAAACATTGGCATAAGTTGCGCGAGGATCTAATATATCAGATACTCCGGCCAATGATTTAGGTGCAGTTAAGTTCAAAATTGGGATGTTTACAGTTTCTGCTTTTTCAATTGATCCGTCAATAATTGCATCAATAATTGCACGAGTATCTTTCAAAGAAATACGTTTTCCTGTTCCATTCCAACCAGTATTCACTAAATATGCTTTTGCATTGTGCTCTTTCATTTTGTCTCCCAACGTTTTTGCGTACATTGTTGGGTGTAAAGTAAGGAATGCTTCTCCAAATGCAGGAGAAAAAGAAGGAACTGGTTCTGTAATTCCGCGTTCTGTTCCTGCTAGTTTAGATGTATAACCGCAAAGGAAGTGGTATTGAGCTGATTTTTCATCCAAAATAGAAACCGGAGGAAGTACTCCGAAAGCATCTGCTGAAAGATAAACGATCTTTTTTGCATGACCTGCTTTTGATGGAAGCACAATCTTATTTATATAGTAGATCGGATAAGAAACGCGAGTATTCTCTGTTTTAGAAGCTTCTTTTGAGAAGTCTGGAGTTCCGTCTTCTTTAACAGTAACGTTTTCTAACAAAGCATCACGACGAATTGCGCGCCAAATATCAGGTTCGTTTTCTTTACTTAAATCAATTACTTTTGCATAACAACCACCTTCGTAATTAAATACTCCGTGATCGTCCCAACCGTGTTCGTCGTCTCCAATTAGATAACGTTTTGGGTCGGCAGAAAGCGTAGTTTTTCCTGTTCCGGAAAGTCCGAAGAAAACAGCAACGTCTCCATCTTCTCCAACATTTGCAGAACAGTGCATAGAAGCAATACCTCTTTGTGGAAGATAGAAGTTCTGCATAGCGAACATACCTTTTTTCATTTCGCCACCATACCAAGTACCTCCGATAATCTGCATTCTTTCTTCCAAGTTGAAGATTACATATACTTCAGAGTTCAAACCTTGTTCTTCCCATTTATCATTTGTTGTCTTAGAACCATTGAATACTACGAAATCTGGTTCGCCATAATTCGCCAATTCGTAATGAGATGGACGGATAAACATGTTAGTCACAAAGTGAGCTTGCCATGCTACTTCCATAATAAAACGAACTTTCATACGAGTATCTTCGTTAGTTCCGCAGAAAGTATCTACTACATATAATTTCTTTGCTGTATTTAGCTGAGTTAATGTCAACGCTTTACAATGTTTCCAAACTTCTTCGCTTGTTGGTTTGTTGATTGTACCGTCCCACCAAATATTTTCAGAAGCTGCATTTTTTACAATATAACGATCTTTAGGAGAACGTCCTGTAAACTTTCCTGTGTCTACAGAAACAGCGCCTGTATTGGTTAAAGTTCCTTTTTCGAATCCTTCGTTTGTAGGATCCATCTCTGCCTGATAAAGTTGTTCGTAAGATGGATTGTGTATAACCTCAATCTCACTGCTAATGCCATACTTGCTTAAATCTAATTTTGCCATTGTAACCTAAAATTAATTTGTAAACTATCTATTATTATTTTGTCATATTTTTTGCTCAAAAACTCGACAAAGTTAATATTTTCTTGGGAAGAAAAAAAGATTTTCAGTAAATATCATCTTTAATAATAGTTATTTAATAACCATTATTTTAGTAGCAACGCCCGAAGAACCATCGTTTTGAGCTGCAAAGACCAAATAAATACCTGATTTTACTATTCTACCTTGATTATCAGTCAAGTCCCATGAATATTGTCCGCCAAGTGATATTCCTTTTTGTATTAGGTTACCTGCCAAATCGGTTATCTTTATTTCGGAATCGGCCATTAATCCGGTTACTATAACTCGATCATTCCTATCCGGATAAACAGGATTGGGATAAGCATAGACATTTGAGTAGTCTGCTTTTCCTGTTATAGCCTCTCCTTGATAAGAAACAAGTCCTTTGTCTGTACCAATAAAAATTTCTCCGGTCGAGTTATTAATTGCTATCGATGTAATATTGTCCGACATCAACAAAGAATTTTTTGTTGTGAAATTTTCCACAATAATTTCGCTCCCGGTATTATCAACCATAAAGACTCCGCTACCATTTGTTCCCATCCATTTCCTATTACCTCCATCAACAGCTATTGTGGTTATGTTTTTTCCTTCAAGTAAACGATAATTGGTTCCGTATTCGTCTTTCAAAATATCCCGACTACATAGGCCTTGATTTACACTATTTGCTCCGGATAGTCTTATCGGTCCATTATCTGTCCCAACCCAAATAGATCCGGAAAGGTCTTGAGCGACACAGTTATACGTCGATGCTCCCACATTATCCCCATTTTGATCCAAAAAGTTAGAAGAAAAATAATAAGTTCTATCACTTTTCAATACGGTTACACCCATATGTGTAGCACCTCGAGTTCGGGTAAACCATTTATTGTCTTGTTTATCTACAAAAACAGAGTGTAAATATTTATCGGATAAAGACGGGATATAGATACTTTCCCAATTTCCATTGGCATCTAGAACCGAAACTCCGTTTTGTACCTCATCATTTGTTGCATAAAGATTTCCTTTGCTATCGTATGCTAAACCATAAACCCTCACTTTACCCGAAGAAGTTCCTCTTAGAGAGCTATTATCTTGGTTATATAGTGGTACTACAAATTCATTATTTTTAAATTCATATATTCCTTCTCCCCAACTACCTACGAAATAATGATTCGGATCTTTCGGATCAATAACAGGAGTCATGAAGTCGCGGCAAGTAACTCCGGTCTGAGATTCAATCTTTTGATCATCAAAATTAAACCATTTCTTATTTTCATAAACCATCAATGTGCCCGGGTTGTTTAAGTTGTCGACATATCTTCCTCCTCCGGAAACCAGAAGCTTATTTTGACTAAAAGTCATTTCATAGACCGAATTTCGAAGAGGACTATTAATTAAAACATCTGATATTAATGTAGTATACTGATTACTTTCTTTGGGAATTTCGAGCTGTAAGATCCCTAAACTTCCGGAAGCAAACCAGTAAGCATCTTTCGTTTTTGACGAAGCTATCGAATAAGCCTTTATCGCATTTACTTGGTATCTATCAGAAGGATTGGGATAAAATAAAATTGCACCCCAAAGAGCTAGAACAATCTGGTCATTTATAACAGCAAGATCTCTTACCGCTCCATCATAAAGCTGTTTCATTGATCCATCTGTATTCTGATAATGTGCAGACGAATCTCCCCAGAACAACCATCTCCCATTATATAGCGACATTCCCCTAAATCGTGAGAAATCTCCATCATAATTAATTTCATCTTTTCCTACTTCAATCCAGTTTCCTTGATCCATTAAGTTTGTAGAAAGTAAACCTTTCTTAAACCCTTCAACGGTTGCTACATAAAGATACTCGTCCTTACGACAAACCGATCTGTTCTCTACCCCAGTATCATAAGTACTTTTTATTACTCCTTTTTCGATATCGATAACTACAACACCAAATGCACTGGAAATATAGGCCAGATCGTCAATCATATCAATTCGATTGATCGTATTGTCCGGATAGTTCTTTTCAATTATACCTCGAAGATTTACAACATTGTTTTTGCCGTAAAAAATATCAACATTTGAATTATTATAAACCAATACAAAAGCGTTGTGCTTCGGGTTATATTCCATTAGTTTTATCCCCGTATCACTCAATCCATCTTTTAATGAAAAAATATATACTTCATCATAATTAGGATCATAGGATACCAAAGAGCCATCTCCTCTTGATTTTCCATCTTTATATAAGCTTTCATACAAAGCATAAACCAATGTTTCGGTCTCAACAACCTTCATTGCATTCTGACAAGCCTTGTATTCTTTCCAAGTTCCTACCGACTGAGCCTTAATTGGCATCGAAAATCCTATCAATAATAGGATTAATACTATATTATAACTGATTGTTTTCATTTAAAAAATTCTTCAGTTTATTAATTGCCTCAGCTCTATGGCTGATGTTATTTTTAATATCGTTCCCAAGTTCTGCAAAAGTTTCTTCATATCCTACCGGAACAAAGATAGGATCGTATCCAAATCCTTGACTTCCTCTTTCTTCTTCAATAATCTTTCCGTTTACCGTCCCTTCAAACACAAATTTCTTTTCACCAATAATCAAAGCAAGAACAGTTCGAAAGCGGGCAGACCAATCATCTTTACCTTTTAGTTCTCGACGTACTTTGTCCATATTCGCTTTTGAGCTCTTTTCTTCCCCAGCATATCTTGCTGAAAAAACTCCCGGCTCGTTATTTAAAGCCGGTATTTCCAAACCTGTGTCATCAGCAAAACAATCACATCCGAAATGTGATTTTACATATTCTGCTTTTAATAAAGCATTGCCCTCTAAAGTATCGGCTGTTTCCGGAATATCAACGTCGCAATGAATATCTTCCAAAGATAATATCTCGAAAGAAGAACCTAAGATTGCACGAATCTCTTCCAACTTGTGTTTGTTGTTTGTAGCAAAGACTATTCTTTTTCCCATATTCAGATAACGGAAATAAGATATAAAAATTACATTTATTGTAAATTTACCTTATTATAAGGAGAACTATCAAACAGTTATTTGGTCAAACCCTTTGCCATAAACCCCTCGAATAACACTTTGAGATATAAAAGCATCAGGATCTATTCCTTTTACCAAACGAAAAATCATGGTTGACTCGGTTTTCTTTGCCATTACAACAATTACCTTTGTCGGCTTTTTAGAATACCATCCTGTTCCGTCAAGAACAGTGCATCCTCTATGAGCTTCTCCAATAATAGCGTCGGCTATTTCTTCATGTTTTTTTGAAAAGATAAAGAATTGAACCGATTGGCGAGCTCCATTTAATACCAAATCAACTGTATATGATATAACTGCCATTATAACTAAACCGTAAACAATTTTCTCTACGCTTCCAAAAATAAGCCAAGACGAAGAAATAATCAAAACATCACACAGCAATAAACCTTTTCCTATGGATACTCCTTTTTTATATTTATTAATAATAAGGGCAATTATATCGGTTCCTCCTGTACTTCCGTTATGATTAAATATCAGTCCTAATCCTACTCCGCATAAAACTCCACCAATCAATCCATTCATGAACGTTTCTTCTTTTACCAAAGGTTCTTTAATTAACTCTTGGAGGAAAGAAAGCAAAAATGTCAAGATAAATACATTAAGTATTGTTTTGAAAGTAAACTTAAATCCGAACAGTTTAATCGAAAAAAGGAGAAGTATCGAGTTAATTGTAAAATAACTGACGGCAACTGGCATTCCCGTTGCAAAGTAAATAATAGCCGCAACCCCTGTAACGCCTCCTGTAGTAATTTCACATGGTAATAAAAAACCTGTCCATCCGAAAGCATAGAAAAATAGTCCGACAAGGATAAGCATATAGTCCTTAAATTCTCTAATAAAGACTTGTTTTTGTATTTTCATTAGTAAGCTTCTCTATATTTATTTTCGTTATTATCCTCAAGCATATTCAGATAGCTTTTATATCTGGACTGACTTATAAGATGAGTATTTAAAGCTTCTATTACTGCACATCCCGGTTCGTGTCGGTGTGTACAATTATTGAAACGACATTGTTTGGAAAATTTGAATATTTCCGGGAAATAGTGCGAAATTTCTGCAGATTCCATATCAAACAAACCAAATCCTTTTATTCCCGGAGTATCTATAATGTATCCTCCGTGAGGAAGTTCTATCATTTCGGAAAAAGTAGTGGTATGCATTCCCTTGTTATGGTATTCTGATATTTTTTGTGTTTTTAAGTCTAACCCGGGAATAAGTCTATTGATCAAAGTAGACTTCCCGACTCCCGAATGACCGGAAAAAAGAGTCACTTTATCTTTTAATAGTTCTTCAATAAAAGATAAATCGGATTGTTTTTCTGCTGAGATTTTATAAGATGGGTAACCAATCGTATCGTATAGATGCATTATTGCCGTCAGATACTCTTCGTCTTCGGGAGAATAACGGTCTATTTTATTAAAGATTATATTTACCGGGATACGATAAGCTTCGCTTGTTGCTAAAAAACGATCGATAAATGTAGTAGTAGTAACCGGATAATTAATAGTTACAATTAAAAATACTTGATCAAGGTTGGCGGCAATGATATGAGATTGTTTTGAAAGGTTGGAAGAACGTCGAATCATATAATTCTTTCGGTCTTCAATCTCATAAATAAGAGCTGTTCCTTCTCCGCTCTCTTCTAAAAAAACATAATCTCCCACAGAAATCGGGTTTGTACTTTGAATCCCTTTTAAACGGAAGTTACCTTTGAGCTTAGCATCAATATGTCGGCCATCATCTACTTTTACGAGATACCAGCTTCCGGTGTTCTTTACGACAAGACCTTTCATCTGTGAACTAAAAACTAAGAGTTACAAACCATGAACTAAGAGTTAAGAACTAAGAACTAAGAGTTACAAACTAAAAACTAAGAGTTAAGAACTATGAACTAAGAGTTACAAACTAAGAACTTAGAGTTAAGAACTAAGAGTTGAGAGTTGTGCGCCATAAACTCTTCTTTCTTAGTTCTTAGTTCGTAACTTTCTTATACAGTCATTATTTCTTTTTCTTTTGTAGCCAAAGCATCCTCTATTTTCTTCATATATTTATCATGAAGTTTTTGTATAGCTCCTTCGGTTTCCTTTCCATCATCTTCCGGAGTTCCTTCTTTTACTGCTTTTTTTATTGCATCATTTGCATCACGACGAGCATTACGGACTCCAATCTTTGCGTTTTCGGCTTCCGAACGAGTTTGTTTTACCAACTGTTTTCTCCTATCTTCTGTTAAAGGAGGAATACCTAAACGGATAACTTCTCCGTTATTCTCTGGTGTAATTCCAACTTCTGAGTCTTGGATTGCTTTTTCGATTTGTTTAATCATCGCCTTTTCCCAAGGAAGGATAGCAATAGTTTTTGCATCAGGAGTAGAGATTGTTGCCACATTAGATAGTGGAACTAGACTGCCATAATAGTCTACTTTCACTCCATCTAAAATATGAACGTTTGCTTTTCCAGCCCGAATGCGGGAAAGAGAATCTTCTAAATAAGTGATTGTCTCAATCATCTTTTTCTCCGAGCGCTCTTCAATTTGTTTAATTATACTCATGGTTTTATTATTTTTAAGTTTATCTATGTCGTAAAGGTATTAATTATGGACTAATGTTCCAATATTTTCTCCGAATAATACTTTTTCCAAGTTACCTATGGTATCCATATCGAAGACTATTATAGGAAGATTGTTGTCTTTGGCTAAGGTAGTAGCCGTTAGATCCATAATTTTCAGATTCCGATTGTATATTTCGTCATAAGTAATTTCGTCAAATTTAACTGCCGTAGGATCTTTTTCCGGATCTGCCGTATAAATGCCGTCAACCCGAGTTCCTTTTAGCATTACATCGGCTTCTAATTCAACCGCTCTAAGGGCAGAAGCTGTATCAGTTGTAAAGAAAGGGTTTCCTGTTCCTCCTGAAACTATGACTACTTCTCCTTTATTTAATTTTTCTACTGCCTGTTTCTTTGTGTAAAGAACACCGATAGGTTCCATCCTAACTGCGGTAAAAACATGATTTTCGACTTGTTCTTTCTCCAAAGCAGAGCTTAATGCCAAGCTATTGATTACGGTTGCCATCATACCCATTTGATCTCCTTTCACTCGATCAAAACCTTTTGCGGCACCACTTAAGCCACGAAATATATTACCTCCTCCGATTACGATTGCAACTTGGATTCCTTTCTCTGAAATTGACTTGATTTGTTTCGCATAATCAGCCAAACGTTTTTCATCAATACCGTATTGCTTCTCTCCCATCAATGATTCTCCGCTTAGTTTAAGGAGAACTCGTTTGTATTTCATTTCTATGTCGTTTTTCTTTTGTGCAAAGATATGAAATATAAAATAAACAGAAATCAATTTTATTATTATCTTTACGAAAGAACTATCAAATATTCATTTCTTCCGGACTTCTTCTCGATTGGGAGATAAAGTAAATGCCGGGAAGTTGTCCCGGCATTTATTAAAAAAATACTTTATTTCAAAACATCTGCACATTCGGGATGCCTGCGAAACATGGATGCTGCGAAAGAACAAGCCGGAACTATTTTGCAGTTCTTTTCCCGGGCATAATCTATTGCCGACAAAAATAGTTTTTTTCCAACTCCTTGTCCTTGAAATGCAGTATTAATCCCGGTATGATCTATTACAAATGTATTTTCATCGCCCCAAAAATAAGACATCTTTCCTATTTTTTTGTCATCTTCAATAGCATTAAATGCTCCTCTTTTCCCCGATTCTTCTCTGGTTACTTTCATCTTATTATTATTTATTTGTCAAACTTCGCTTTTATATGAGCACCATCGCAAAAAGGTTGGTTTTTACTTTGTCCGCAACGGCAAAAAGCAGCTCCATCTATCATACGAACATGGCTTCCGTCGCCTAATTTCACAGATAAGTTTCCGTCCAAAACAAGAGGCCCTCCTTTATGTACTACCACTTGCGTGGGTGTTTCTTCCGACTTTTCTTGAGTTTTTTGATCATTTCTATAATAAGTTAGAGCTCCGCTCGGACAACGTTCTACTTGTTCGATAATTCTTGCCGAAGTTTCTCCTTTTATATTTACCCAAGGCCTTTTTTTCGGATCAAATACTTCCGGTAGTTCTTTCCAACAAAAAGAAACATGCGTACACTTTTCCGGTTTCCATACCACAGTTATTTCTCCATTGGTATACTCTCTCCTTATTTTTTTCTTTTCTTCCATAATTATTTACTTCTTCTTGGTTCCGTATCTTATTAACTCTCAAAAACAAATTTTGTTCAAAAGCAAGCAAATAAAAGAAGTTCAAACTTAATGCAAAAAAACATCAATATACTTTGCAGAAGTTATTTAACAAACAGATTCAAAAGATACAAGAACTTGATATATTTTCTGTACAGAAAATATAAATTCTCTGTACAGAAAAGTTTAAAAAGATAAAATAACTTTTATCTGCATATACTTTTTCTTTGTCTAAATAGTACAAGTAGTTTATATCGGTCAATTGAAAAGTTTTGTACCTTTGTCGGGCGGCTGGTCTTTAAAAACAATGATTGTATGAAATACATTGATCTATTCAATCACTTAAAGGAGATTGTAAACTACGAAGATAAAACAATCCGGATAGACGATTACCACGAATTTCGGAACTATACTTTCGAATCGAGATACCGATTTATATTACCTGGTGGATTAGGCAACGGAGATGACTATGAATATATCCCAACTTTACCGAACGATTACGAGCCGGATATTATTCAGGAAATGCTTAATAAAAAAGACTCGGAGATTTTGGAGAATATCAAGTTCCGTTATCATATTCTTATGCCGAAAGGCGAAACGAGAAGTAGTAAGTTTATATTCCTTTTTCACGGGTTTAACGAAAAAACCTGGCATAAATACATGCCTTGGGCCAAATATATTGCCGAGAAAACCGGTAAATCAATTGTCTTTTTTCCTATTGCTTTCCACATGAATAGAGCTCCTCTTATCTGGAGTAATTCGCGAGAAATGCATAATATTTGTGTACAACGGATAAAACGTCATCCGAATATTATATGTTCTAGTTTATCTAATGTAGCATTAAGCACTCGTTTGCACAACAAACCGCAACGTTTTATCTGGTCGGGGCTTCAATCGTATTACGATGTTATTGATTTTGTCGAAAACGTAAAGAAAGATCTTCATCCGGCAATAAAACCCGATGCAAGTATTGATTTCTTTTCCTACTCGATCGGCACTTTCTTGGGCGAAGTACTAATGATGAGTAACAAAAATGGTTACTTTGATCAATCGCGTTATGCTACTTTTTGTGGAGGAACAGTTTTTAATCGTCTCTCTCCGGTTTCTAAGTTTATCCTGGATAGCGAAGCAAATGTCAGTCTTTACTCATTTGTTGTCGAACATTTAGAAAGTCATATGAAAAGAGATGAAGTATTGCGTCACTATATGAGCACAGAACCTGAAGGAGAAAACTTTAGAAGGATGCTAAATTATCAGTATAAAACAAAAGAAAGAGAAGAACAGTTTCTAAAAATGAGCGATCAGTTTTACGCAATTGCACTCGAAAAAGATGATGTTGTACCTCCTTACGAGGTGATTAATACTATGCAAGGAACAAAACGTAATATCCCTATAAAAGTAGATACGCTCGATTACCCTTATTCATACATCCACGAAAACCCTTTTCCGTCTCTTCCGAAAATTGCAGACCTTGTGGATGAGCATTTTCGTTTAACATTCGACAAAGTAAGCGACTTTCTCCGATGAAAACAACCTATCTCAAACAAGGAGAAGTAAATCTTCACGACGCAATTGCCTTAAAACAGGCTCTGAAAGATATAAATACCGATTATGTATTTATTCAAAGTCGAGATCATAATATAGAATGGTTACCCAACGGAAAGGAAAGAATGTTTCAAGTAGCTTGCGATACCGGAGCCGGGATGGTTTATGCCGACCGATATAAAATAATCGACGGACAAAAACAAGCTTTTCCTGTAAACGACTATTCCTTAGGTTCTGTCAGGGACGACTTCGACTTCGGTCCTATCCAGCTATACAAGACCTCTGTTATACGGGAAGTTATTGATGAGATAAGCGACGACGTTCGTTTTTCGGCATTATACGCCCTGCGTCTTAAGGCTTCTTTGGTTGCCGAATTTGTTCACATTCGCGAACTTATTTATTCGGAAGAAGAAAAAGAAACCCGTTCTTCGGGCGAAAAACAGTTCGACTATGTTGATCCGAAACGACGGGAAGTTCAACTCGAAATGGAAAATCAGTGTACTTCTTACTTAAAAAGCATCAATTCTTACTTATCTCCTGTATTCGAAACCATAGACATTCGGAAAGAAAAGTTTGCAATCGAGGCAAGTATTATTATCCCTGTCAAAAATCGAGAACGAACAATTGCTCAAGCCGTTTATTCTGCGTTGAAACAAGAAACCAACTTTCCGTTTAATGTTATTGTTATCGACAATCATTCTACAGATAAAACGACAAACATCTTGCAGGAAATAGCAGAAAAAGAAAAAAACTTGATCCACTTAATACCACAAAGGCAAGATCTTGCTATTGGTGGATGCTGGAATGAAGGTATATTTCATCCCAACTGCGGGCGTTTTGCTGTTCAACTTGATAGTGATGATTTATATATCGACAACTCAGTCCTCCGGAAAATAGTCGAAACTTTCTACGAACAAAACACTCCGATGGTAATCGGGTCGTATAAAATAGTAAATTATCAGTTAGAAGACATACCTCCGGGAGTTATTGATCACAAAGAATGGACTCCGGAAAATGGAAGAAATAATGCTCTTCGTATCAATGGACTTGGTGCGCCGCGCGCTTTCTACACTCCTGTTGCAAGAACAATACGGTTTCCGAATGTAAGTTATGGTGAAGATTATGCGATGGGACTTAGTATTTCGCGACAATATCAAATCGGACGAATATACGAACCCCTTTATCTTTGTCGTCGCTGGGAAGATAATACCGATGCTTCTTTGAATATTCAGAAAATAAATGAGAATAATCAGTACAAAGATCACTTGCGAACGATTGAAATTCTTGCGAGAAAAAAATTAAATACCCAATCAAACGAAAATGCTTAACGATTTTTTCTTGTCGCAAATAAAAGATTGGGACCTGGCTTATAATAATTATCAGGCACTGCAATTGGTAAAGACAAAAAGTTTCCTTTTCGATGGCTTCGAGATTAAGGTTCAATACAATCCGGCTCGCATACAATCTACAAATGCAAAAACAGATTCGCAAGAACAACAAATATCTCTCTGCCCTCTTTGTCGTGAGAATCGTTCCGACGAACAAAAAAGTATTCCCTTTCTCGACCTTTTTTCGGTGATGGTTAATCCTTATCCTATCTTCGACCGGCATTTTACGATCGCATATAATCAACATTCTCAACAATATTTGAAAGGGTTTTCCTTTTTTCTTTTAAACTTTGCCCGAAGGTATCCCAATTACCTCGTTTTTTATAACGGACCTCGATCCGGAGCTTCACTACCAAACCATTTACATCTGCAAGCAATTCCGAAAGGAAACTTGCCTGTAGAAAAGGATGTTCTTTTATTAAAAAAGAAACCTCTAATAATTGACAAGTTGGGTTCTTCTTATTATCTTTGCAACTATCTCCGTATGTGTATCGTCTTGGAAAGCGTTTCGGACATCTGGTTAATGAGTTATCTCGAACATACACTATGGAAACATCTTTCTGTAAACTCAAATGAGGAAGAACCAATGATGAATGTTATTGTTTCTTACGACAGAGAGACTAAAGTATGGAGGTTATTTGTTTTCCCTCGCAAGAAACATCGCCCAACTCAGTTTTATGAACAAGGAAATAATCGCTTGCTTATATCACCGGGAACAATTGACATGGGCGGAGTATTAATTGTTCCTAGGGAAGAAGATTTTAATAAAATAACAAAAGACATAATACAAGACATATATAATCAAATCTCTTTATGAAACAAATCACATACCTTAGATTTATGCCCAAAACAACTTTATTGCATACGAATATCACACAACAAATAAATAAACGATAAGACATGAATATACCCGTTATAAATGTTGGCATTATGACTGCCGACGAGATAAGTATTAGTCCAAATCCTGACGGTTCATTCACTGTTTCGGACGTACCAATAGGAATTGATTTTCATTGGGAAAGGAAAGAAGATCAAACTTTTCTTGGAAAATATTCAATCTTAGAAAGAGAAGATGGAAAAAAAACACTTATCAATGCTATTCCTGTCGAAGATTATTTAGTTAGCGTAATATCTTCCGAGATGAGTGCTAGTAGTGCTTTGGAATTATTAAAAGCTCATGCTATCATTTCACGCACTTGGGTGCTGGCACAAATACAAAAAAGAGGGGAATCAAATGGTAATCCTGCTAAAAGTATTATTGAAACCGAAGACGAATATATTCGTTGGTACGACAGAGAAGATCACGATCATTTCGATGTTTGCGCAGATGATCACTGTCAACGTTATCAAGGAATAACAAAAGCATATACTCCTGCGGTAAAAAAAGCGGTTAACGAAACAATGGGAGAAGTTCTTACTTATCAAGGAGAGATATGTGATACCCGATTTTCCAAATGTTGCGGAGGAAAAACCGAAGCATTTGAGAACGTTTGGATGGCAACTCCATATCCTTATCTGCGTTCTATTTCGGATCCCTTTTGTCATACAAACGACGAAAAAGTATTATCTCAAGTTTTATTAAAATACGATCAGGAAACGGGCGACTTTTATCGTTGGAAAGTTATTCTTACTCAGGAAGAAATTAAAACGATTTTGCATAAACGTTCCGGTTGGGATTTTGGAGATATAATAGATTTAATTCCTATCGAACGAGGAGATTCCGGAAGAATAATACGTTTAAAGATCGTTGGTAGTAAAATGACAAAAATAGTTGGGAAAGAATTATTCATTCGTAAAATACTTTCGGAATCACATCTTTATAGTTCCAATTTTGAAATTAATAAAAAGTATAAATCCGACTCTATTATTCCCGAAATCTTTACTTTATACGGAAAAGGATGGGGACATGGTGTCGGACTTTGCCAAATAGGCGCCGCAATGATGGCAGAAAAAGGATACTCTTATAAAGAAATTCTTCAACATTATTTTCCCGGCACCACATTAGAAAAACAATATTGATGACAAAAAAACAAAAAAACGTATGGACTTGGGTTCCATCTCTGTATTTTACAGAAGGATTGCCTTACGTTGCTATTGTTACAATGTCTGTTGTGATGTATAAGAATTTTGGAATGTCAAATGCTAATATAGCTTTCTACACTTCTTGGTTCTATTTACCTTGGGTAATCAAACCCCTTTGGAGTCCTTTTGTCGATTTAATTAAAACCAAACGCTGGTGGATTACCAATACTCAACTATTAATGGGAATTGGGTTTATTGCTATTGCACTTAGTCTTTCATCAAGTTTGTATGTTATTCTTTCAGTTCTCTTCTTTTGGTTACTCGCTTTTCTTTCTGCAACGCACGATATTGCAGCCGATGGGTTCTATTTACTCGGATTAAATAAAGAAAAACAATCTTTCTTTATTGGAATCAGAAACACTTTCTACCGCTTTGCATTGATAACAGGACAAGGCTTATTGGTCTATTTCGCAGGAAGAATGGAAAAACAGACCGGAGATATTTCTTTATCATGGTCGATTACTTTTGGGATACTTGCCGGAATACTGCTTCTGCTTGCCATCTATCACAAAATCATTCTCCCTCGTCCCAAAGAAGATAAACAAGGTTCTATTAATAAGGCGCGAGATATTTGGCAAGGTTTTCTCGAAACATTTGCCTCTTTTTTCACAAAACCTCAAGCCGGACGCGCAATCCTGTTTCTTTTAACCTATCGATTCTCAGAAGCTCAACTTTTAAAGCTTATACAACCTTTTATGTTAGATACAAAAGAAGCAGGAGGATTGGGTTTAGAAACTGCCGACGTGGGTATTATCTACGGATTCTTTGGAGTAATCGGCCTACTTTTAGGAGGAATTTTGGGAGGAATACTTGGAGCAAAAGGAGGTTTGAAGAGATGGTTTTGGCCAATGATGCTTACTATGTTGTTTACCTCAATTGTTTTTGTTTATCTTGCCTATTCGCAAACAAACAATTGGTATATCATCAATCTATGTATCCTTATAGAGCAGTTTGGTTATGGCTTTGGCTTTACAGCATATACACTTTTTATGATGTCTTTTGCTCAAGGAAAAAACAAAACAGCTCATTATGCTATATGCACAGGCTTTATGGCTCTCGGAATGATGCTTCCCGGAATGATAGCCGGACAAGTACAAGAATGGCTTGGTAGTTATACTGCATTTTTTAATTATGTAATGATCTGTTCAATAATTCCTATCTTTACTGCAAGTCTTCTTAAAAAAACAATAAGTAGCGAATAAGGAATCTAACTCATTATAATACATCAAGTCTTTATCAAACCGGAAATCCAATTACAAAGCATATCAAGTTCTCTTTATAATATCAGTTGTCCCGATATAATAGACATCCTAAATATTTTTCCTTTGTTTTCTAAACTTTCTTATGACTCTTGTGTTTAATAGTACAAAGAGTAAAACTATATAAAACTTAAAAGTGATGGAAACAAAAAATTTGAACAGAAAAGGAGTTGACATTCTATCGTTGGATGTGGAAAAGTTGATCAATATGTTAAACGCTGCTTTGGCAGAAGAATGGCTTGCGTACTATCAATATTGGATTGGTGCTCAATTAGTAGAAGGACCTATGCGAGCAGAAGTAGAAGCTGAGCTAATGGAACACGCCGGCGAAGAACTTGTTCATGCAGATCGAGTAGCAAAACGGATTATTGAGTTAGAAGGAACTCCTATTTTGGATCCAAAAGAGTGGGCTACGCTAGCTCGTTGTAAATATGAGGCGCCAACAAACCCTTATGTTGAAGAAATATTAGCACAAAATATTCGTGGAGAACGATGTGCCATACAACGTTATCAAGAAATCGCAGCATTTACAGATGGAAAAGACTACGTAACACATTCGTTAGCTATCGAAATATTAACAGAAGAAGTGGAACACGAAAAAGACTTGGGCGACTTTGTTGTGGATATTAGGTCAATGAGAGAATCTTTTAAAAGATAAGTACTCTATATTTATCGGATTTAATACTTAAGAAGCTGTTTTCTCTATAGGAGACAGCTTCTTTATTTGTAAAAATAAATATAAAACTACAGGTATCGAAACCAAAAGAAGCCACCATGTATCGCCCGAACCCAAAGTATCTACTTTTTCAATTTGGTCAAAACGATCTTGATAAATATAACTTGTAACTACACTAAAAGCATTATTAACAAAGTGAGCAAAGATTGGCACCCATATATTTTTTGTAAAGTAAAGCAAATAGCCAAAACAGGCTCCCATCAGAAAACGAGGTAAAAATCCGTAAAACTGTAAATGGATAGCACTAAATATAAATGCGACAATCCATATCGTTGCATGCGGGTTTTTTACTATCTTTTGAACGATGTTTTGCCCAACACCACGAAAGATAAGTTCTTCTCCTACTCCGGCTAATACTGCAACTACGATCAAGTTCATAACAAAAGCACTTACACTTTCAGCATAAAGCATCCTCTCTGTAAGTATCATCATCTCCTCTTCCTTTATTTTCATCCACTCTTCAATACTACTCATCCATTCGGGAAATAGCATTTGTTGGTTGAGCACATAGGAAAAGTTTATCAAAGGGATGAACGCAATGCCCAAGAAAAGAGTAATCAGAAAGATAGAAATAGGAGTTTCTCGGCGAAAAGATAAATATTCTTTCAGACTATCACTAAATAAATAGCCGGCTACAAGCGAAGGAAAGACAAACATTCCTAATGCCGAAAATAATTGTGCGCTTCTCATGTAGGAAGGAATTTCCAAAGCCTGCTCTATTGAAGTCAATCCGGTAAAAATAAAAGAATAAATCAACCAAATGGAAGAAAAAAGAATAGATCCGAATATGGAAAATCCGAGCAATAAAACAAGTTGTCCCCAAGGCGATAAGCTCTTAAAAATCCCTTTAAACTTCATATTTTTCAATAAATTATTCTCTTGAACCAAAGATCTTACTTCCAATCCGTACCAATGTACTTCCTTCTTCTATCGCAATTGGGTAATCATCACTCATTCCTATCGATAATTCCCGAAAAGAATCATCTTCAGAGAAATAAGAAGCTTTCAGATGCCGGTAAAAGCTGGCAAGTTTTCGAAATTCGTTTCTAATTTGGTCTTCTTTATCCGTAAAACTAGCCATTCCCATCAAACCAACTAATTTAATATGAGACAAAGATTTTAGTTTTCCTAATTTAATTAGGTCCTCAACTTCTTCAAAATGGAAACCATATTTGTGTTCTTCCTGTGCAATATGAATCTGAAGCAAAATTTTGATGTATCTATCAAACTTCTTTGCTTCTCTATTTATCTCTTCGAGAAGCTTTAAGCTATCAACACTTTCAATCATATCGACGAAAGGGACAATAAACTTAACTTTATTGCTTTGAAGATGACCTATGAAATGCCATTGAATATCCTTCGGGAGTTCGTTATATTTAGGAATAAGTTCTTGCACTCGACTTTCTCCGAATATCCGATGCCCCACTTCATAAGCTTCTTCGATAGCAGATACCTTATGAAACTTCGATACTGCTACAACTTGTACTGAGGAGGGAAGATTATTTTTTATTTCGTTAAGTCGTTGTGCAATACTCATTTTTTCTCTTCGTCGTATGATAAGTTATTCGAGAAAGGAAATACATCCATTATGGGAGTTTCAAGAACTGAAGCGATCGTATAATCAGAAAGAGTTCCCTTCATTCCTTCTTCTAATACAGAAATTGCGTCTTTAATATCAGAAGCTTGAACAAGAGTTTGTACCGCTTTCTTTTTCTCTTCTCCGCTCTTTTCATCCAAAGAGACAAGCATAATCTTTATTTTATAATAACGATCTCCATGATCATTGAAAAATGTTTCGTAAAACTTGGCTCGTTTAATATCTGTAATTGTAAAGTCACCGCTAATATATGGTTTCATCTCTTCAATAATCCGGGCTTCAGCTTCTGTGAAAGAAAGAGCATCAACTAAATAAGGTTCAGTAATTTTCTTTTGCATTCCGTTTTCCATAGTCTTATCATAAGAGACTTTGCACTCAAACCAATTCATCTAATTATTGTTTTTATATTAATTAATATTTTGTTTTATCTGTTTTATCTTCCCACATTTGAAATGCCTTTTGCGCTTCATCTCTAAGCATTTTCACGACAGGAATAGAGCGTTTTTCTTCCGGCAAATCCAACTGATCGTATATAAAAGAATCATCAAAGTCGATTCTTTTAGCATCTTCTTTTGTGTTGGCATAGTATATTTTATCTATCCTTGCCCAATAAATGGCCGACAAACACATCGGGCACGGTTCGCAAGAAGTATATATCTCACAACCCGATAAGTTAAAATCATTAAGTTTTTGGGCAGCTTCGCGAATAACAGTTACTTCTGCATGTGCCGTAGGGTCATTTTTTTGTGTTACTTGGTTACAACCCGACGCAATTTCTTCTCCATTTTTCAAAATAACAGCACCAAACGGCCCACCTCCATTTTCTACGCTTTCGATAGAAAGCAGAATTGCTTTCCTCATAGCCTTTATTTGTATTTCGGTCATGGTTATATTGATTTATTTATTTCTTCTATGTATCCAAGAATTTCGTCTCTTCCTTTTTTATGTTCCGAAGAAGTATAAAAAATAGGAGGAAGAACTTCCCAAGTTTCCAAAAGTTTATTCGTATATATTTCGATATTTTCTTTTAATTTACTTTTAGATATCTTATCTATTTTAGTAAATACAATAGAAAAAGGGATACCGTCTTTACCTAGTTGTTCGATAAAATCAATATCTATTTTTTGTGGCTCATGCCGGCAGTCAAGCAAAACGAAAAGACAAGTCATCTCGTGTCGTTTCTTTAAATAAGAATCGATGATTTGTTGTATTTGTTCGCGGCCTTTCTTTCCTCTTTGGGCATAACCATATCCGGGCAAGTCGACTAAATACCAATCATCGTTAATCAAAAAGTGATTAATAAGTTGAGTTTTACCAGGAGTTGAAGAAGTCATAGCAAGACCTTTCTTATTAGTCAGCATATTAATTAAAGATGATTTTCCAACATTAGACCTCCCAATAAATGCATACTCCAACTTACCGTCGCGCGGACACTTAGCTGTATCACTATTACTGATAACAAATTCTGCTTTGTGAATGATCATGATTATTTTTCTCCTTTTAGGACAACAAACTTACATAAAAAAACTCAAACTATAAGCGCGTTTAATAAAATAAAGGTATCTCTTCGTCATACTTAACTTAACTTTAGTTAGTTAAGAGGACAAAACAAAGCTATAAACTCTATTTTCGTTATTGTATAACTTTACGGCCGAAAACATCAAGTTCTTTTTTTCGTAAAACTATCGGCTAAGATTGGGCTTTCATTATGTATATTTGAAAGTCTGAGAATTTTCATGTAAGTTTGTCCGATACTTTGTATACAAAAGAAAGTGTTTATCCTTTAACAAAGACTACACTTTCTCTTCTTTATGATTTAACCGGTTAATAAAAAACAAACAAAAACACATGAAATCTATTTGGATTATTGCTTTTAGTATTCTATTATTATTTCCTACAACGGGAGCATCTGCTCAGAAAATATATGATATTTCTTCTTTTGGTCTGAAAGCCAACAACAAGAAAGATGCCTCACTTATCGTACAAAAAGCTTTATCTAAGATTAAATCCGAACAAAAAGATGGGGAAACTGTAGTTCTCCGCTTTTCGGAAGGCAGGTATGATTTTTATGAAACGGGTGCAGTTGTACGAGAATATTATATTTCCAACCACGATCAAGACAATCCTAAAAAGGTAGGTATTGCATTAGAAGGTATAAAAAACTTCACTTTAGACGGACAAGGAGCCGAGTTTGTTTTTCACGGGCGAATGTTGCCTATATCTCTTCTCCATTCAACCAACTGTACTTTAAAAAACTTTAGCGTTGATTTTGAAAATCCACATATTGCCCAAGTAAAAATCATTGAAAACAATCCGGAAGATGGTATTATTTTCGAACCTGCACACTGGGTAAATTACCGAATATCCAAAGACTCTGTATTCGAAGCTTATGGCAAAGGGTGGACAATACGTCATTCTTGGGGAATAGCTTTCGAAAGCGAAACAAAACGTTTAGTATATAACACAGGAGATATAGCTTGTCCGAGCAAAGGAGCGAAAGAAATAGGAAATCGTCGTATATATGCTCCCAACTGGAAAGACAATCGGCTTATTCCGGGAACTATTGTTGCAATGAGAGGCTGGGGACGTCCTACTCCGGGCGTATTTATGTCTCACAATATCAATACTCTTTTAGAAAATATAAATATACATTACGCCGAAGGCATGGGTTTGTTAGCACAAATGTGCGAAGACATCACCTTAGAAAAGTTCAATGTTTGTTTAAAAGGTGATAATGATCCGCGCTATTTTACTACACAAGCCGATGCTACTCATTTTTCCGGTTGTAAAGGTAAAATCATTTCGTGCAATGGATTGTATGAAAACATGATGGACGACGCTATTAATGTGCATGGGACTTATCTTAAGGTAATTAAAAGAATTGATGACCGCACACTTATCGTTCGTTATATGCATAATCAAGCGTGGGGTTTCGAATGGGGACGTCCGGACGACGAAGTTCAATTTGTACAATCGAATACTATGGAAATAATTGGCGAGCAAAATAAAATTGTTTCGATCCAGCCTTACGATAAAGACAAGATAGAAGGTTGCCGGGAATTTATCATTACATTAAAAGATCGGGTAAGTTCTATTATTAATGAAGAAAATACATTTGGTATCGAAAATCTTACATGGACTCCCGAAGTAATATTTGCAAATAATATTATCCGAAACAACCGAGCTCGAGGTGCACTATTTAGTACTCCTCGCAAAACGATTGTTGAAAACAACCTATTTGATCATACATCCGGGACAGCTATTCTTCTTTGCGGCGATTGTAATGGTTGGTTTGAGACCGGATCATGCCGTTATGTTATCATTAGAAACAATCACTTTATCAATGCCCTTACTTGTTTGTTTCAATTTACTAATGCGATTATATCCATTTATCCTGAAATCCCTGATCTAAAAAACCAACAAAAATATTTTCACGGAGGATCTGAAGGGGGTATAATAATAGAAGATAACGAATTTGATACATTTGATGCACCCATTTTATATGCAAAATCGGTAGACGGGCTTGTATTTCGCAACAACAAGATCAAAACAAATACTCAGTATAAACCTTTTCATTTCAATAAAAGCCGGTTTTGGTTAGAACGAGTAACTAATGCAAAGATCGAAGAATAATTTTATTGACAGAGGAGATAAAAGCTACCTGATTTTTTCAACTTCAATCTTCAAAGATTTCCAAGCTCATTTCTTGCCCATCAAGTAAAGCATAAGAATATTGGAGCATCCAATCGCCAAGAACAACAATACGGCTCTTGGGATTAAGTTGCAAATCGAGCATGATGTGCCGATGTCCGAATACAAAGAAGTCGATACTTGGGTCGGTTTGTAAGTATTGTTTGGCATAAAGTACTAAATGTTCTTTATCTTCTCCAAAGTAAGGAGATGCTTCGATAGAATGTTTTTTTCGATTATGCCTCGACCATCGGTGAGCAAACCCAACTCCCCAGTTTGTTGGTAGTGATGCAAAAAGAAATTGGCAAAGGCGATTGCGAAAAACAGTTCGGATAATTTTAAACGAACGAGACTCGTCTCCCAATCCATCCCCATGTGCCAAATAGAATTTCTTTCCATTCAGATCAACAATAACAGGTTCTCGGTGAACAATTACTCCCAGTTCTTTCGGGAAATAGTCGTACATCCAAATATCATGGTTGCCTGTAAAAAAATGAATTTCGATTCCCGAATCAGAAAGTTCGGCAATTTTCCCAAAGAAGCGGGAAAAGCCACGGGGAACTACTTTCTTATATTCGAACCAAAAGTCGAAAATATCTCCTAATAAATAAAGAGCGCTTGCTTCATTTTTGATACTGTCTAACCAACGAACAAATCTTTTCTCCGTTTCAATAGGATTTTCATAAACATCAGATCCCAAATGCAAATCAGATGCGAAATATATTTTATTATTCGCCATTATTTTATAAGAATCCCAATTCTACTTTTGCTTCTTCGCTCATCAAATCTTTATTCCATTCGGGTTCCCAGACTAAATTGACGGTTACGCTCTTGATTTCTTTTATTGATTCGACTTTCATTTTGACATCTTCTACAATAAAATCAGCCAAAGGACAGCCCGGAGCCGTTAAAGTCATCATGATTGTTACATCTTTTTCGTCGTTAATATCGATTTCGTAGATTAAACCTAAATCATAGACATTAACAGGAATCTCCGGATCATAAACTGTTTTGAGCATCTTTACGATCTCTTCTTCTAATTGCAAGAAGTTATTTTCCATACTTTGTTGCTTATTTAATGCTGAATGAAACTTATACACACAAACGTTGCCTTGAGTACAAGTTGACGCACATGTTTCGTTTCATCAACCTCGAATTAAGATTAAACGCAAAGATACAAATATTTATCGAAAGTGACTATGTAGTTCTTAATAGCCGACTGTTTGTGCAACTATGAATTGATAGTTTTCGTCCAATCCCAAAAGGTTAAGTAATTCTTTTTCGTGAGCTCCTCCTCTTACAACAGTCTTTAAGTTTTCGGACGCACAATAAAGATAAATGTTTTGAGTACAATGTCCGGCATCGAGCGCAGCCATATGTAAACGACGATCTTCCGGTATTTTCCGATCACCATCGTAGCGTTTGTAATCGGCAATAAACACTAAGTTCAACGGGGCGTTGTAGACAAAGGGCTGAAATCCTGCTAATTCTCGGAAATCACCTTCTAAAACCGCTTGAAGTTCGTGCTTATTTGGGTCGTACAAATAAATTCCGT